>JAVXDN010000031.1:0-9162 GCA_036658935.1 Bacilli bacterium
ACATGAATTAGAAGAAAAAATGGCAATACTTAATGCTTTCTCTCAAGATGAAGAAGTATTTAAAAATTACTCAAGATTTCTTAATAATGGGTCTTCTAATAGAAAAGAATTATATTCAATGCTTGAATTTTGTTCTATTTGGGGAAAGAAAGATGAATTAATAAAAAAAGATGTCGGAGAAATATTATCTATTATATCTTCTAAAGAAGAGAGTGATATTAGAAGAGTTAAAAAGTCTATGTATTTTTATCCTTTAAATAAAGGTAAATTAGATGAAATGTTAATTAATTTTAATAATAAAATATATGATGCTTTACTTGATGATTTAGAGAATAAATCATTGATATTATTTGGAGGGGGAAAACATGAATAATATAGGAAAATCAAATATAGAACAATTACGTTTACAAAAGGAAAGTGCTATTGTATCTTTCATAACTACTATGGAAAATATTTATGGTTTAAAAGCTAATACTACAAAAATATTAAATGAAAAGGTATATACTTCAGTTCTTAAAATGAATGATGTATCATTTATAGTAGGTAAGATAAGTTCAGTTCTTTTAGCTTATGGAATACAAAAAGAAGAAATATCAGAGTTTATTGATAAACATTTAGAATTAATGGAATTAAAACCTGATGTTATGGAACTTGATTTAGCAATATATAATAATTTTGGTAATTTACCAGAAGTATTACAATCTAATTTTGAAGTTCTACACGACCATGATGGATTTAAAAAATACACTCCTGAAACTTTATACGGAGTAGCATCTTTCCATTCTAGAATGAAGAATTTACCTGAAACTATTGAATCATATTATTCACATGTTAAGGATGATAATTTTAATAGAGCTAAAAGAATAGCTGTTTCTTTTCCACTTACTAGAGAAGAAGCTAAGAATATGATTAAGAAGTTTAATCAAGATATGACTTTACTTAAGAAGATAAATGATCCAAGTTTAAAATTAAAATAAAGGTTATCCTTTATTTTTTTTGTTTAAAAAGTTATAATTAATTTTATGAATAATAATATGTTAGAGTATGAAGAAGAATTATATAATAGTGGATATAAACTAATCGCTGGTATTGATGAAGTTGGTAGAGGTCCTTTAGTAGGACCTGTAGTTACCGCTTGTGTTATTTTACCTGTGGGTTTTTATCATAAAGATATAAAAGATTCTAAACTTTTAAGTGAAAAGAAAAGAAATGAAATGACTAAGTTAATTAAAGAAAATGCTATATGTTATAGTGTTGGTGTTATTGATGCTAAAACTATTGATAAAGTTAATATTTTAAATGCTACTGTTTTAGCGATGAAGCAATCTATAGATAATATGAAAATTAAACCTGATTATATTTTAATAGATGCTGTTAAGTTAGATATTTCTATTCCTAGTACTTCTATAATTAAAGGAGATCAAAAGAGTGAATCTATAGCTGCGGCTTCTATAATCGCTAAGGTATATAGAGATGAGATTATGTATGAGTTAGATCTTTTATATCCAAACTATAATTTTAGATCTAATAAAGGATATGGAACTCGTGAACACATGAATGCAATTAAAGAATATGGAGTAATTAAAGAACATAGAAGAAGTTTTAGACCTGTAAGAGAAGAAGAAGCTAAAAGATTGGGGTCAACAAAAATATGTTGACATATGTATTAATGTATAGTAATATATTTATATAAAGAAATGAGGAAAAGACAATGGTAAAATTAAGATTAAAGAGAATGGGAGCTAAGAAAAGACCTACATATAGAATTATAGCATCTGATTCAAGAAATAAAAGAGATGGAAGATTCAATGAATTAATAGGAACTTATACACCTTTAGAAGAAGTTAAGTTTAATATTAATGAAGAAGTAGCATTAAAATGGTTAAGAGTAGGTGCTCTTCCTACTGATACTGTTAAAAATATATTTTCAGATGCTGGAATTACTGAAAAGTTTTTAAAAGAAAAGATGAGTAAATAATGAATTTAGTGGAATTTTCTGAATATTTAGTTTCTGGTTTAGTAGATAATGCTGACTTAGTTAAAGTAAAGGATTTTTCTACTGATGAAGAACATACAATAGAAATATTGGTTAGTGAAGATGATATGGGTCGTGTAATAGGTAAAGGCGGAAAAATAGCTCAGTCTATTAAAACATTAATTCAAGCTAAAGCATATAACGAAGGAATAGATAATATTAAAATTAATATTGATTCATTCTAAGCCTTGATAAGAAGTATAAGTATTGGTATAATTAGAACAGGTAAGAAATTTAAAGAGTGGGGTAACCCACTCTTTAAGTTAAATAAAGGGAGGAAAACATTATGTTAGAAGAAAAAGTAAGAGAGGCTATAAGTAAAGTATTAAATGATGAAGGAGTTATATTATGTGATGTAGTTACAACACAAGAAGATGGAAAGAAAGTTCTTCAAATAATCATTGATACTGAGGGTGTAATGGATTTAAATTTGTGTGTTAAAGCTACTAAGATTATCAATCCTTTAATAGATAATTTAATAGATGAAACATATGATGAAGTTGATGTTTGTTCTTTAGGGGAAGATGAAGAAGAAAGTGAAGAATGTATTTTTGATGATTGTGAATGTGGACATGAATGTGACTGCTCAAAAGAAAATAAAGAATGTCACTGTAAAGGAGATAAGAAGTAAACATGAATGGAAAAGAATTTAAGAAAGCTTTAGATAATATATGTGAAGAAAGAAAACTTGATGTCTCTGTTATTATAGAAGCTATGCAAAATGCTTTATCTATAGCTTATAAGAAAGAATCAGGAATAGAAGCTAATATAAGAACTACAATTAACGCAGAAACTGGAGAAATTATTGTTTGTAAAGTAGTTACTGTAGTAGATGAAGATAGTTTTGAAAATGAAGATACAGAAATAGAATTATCTGATGCGATTTTATTAGATAAAAATTATAAAGTAGGAGATGAAATAATAGAAACTGTTACTCCTAAAGATTTTGGTAGAGTAGCTGTTGGAGTAGCTAAACAAGTAGTATTACAAAAAATCAGAGAAGCTGAAAGAATTAATATATTAGAAGAATTTAAGGATAAAGAAAGTGAATTATTAATAGGATTTCTAGCTATGGAAGATGATAGAAATTATTATGTTGATTTAGGTAAAGCTAGAGGAATACTTCCTAAAACAGAGATTATCCCAGGAGAAGTTCTAGCTATGGGATCTAGTTTAAAAGTATATATTACTAAAATAGAATCAAATCCTAAAGGGCCAGTTATTTTATTATCTAGAAAACATTACGGTTTTGTTAAAAAATTGTTTGAATTAGAAATACCTGAATTCAAAGATGGTATATTACTTATTCATGGTGTTGTTAGAGAACCTGGAGTTAGAAGTAAAGTATGTGTATCATCAAATGATAGAAATGTTGATCCAATAGGTTCTTGTATTGGTGAGAAAGGTAGAAGAATAGCTTCTATTATTTCTGAATTACATGGTGAAAAAATTGATCTTGTATTGTTTAGTGAAAATAAGGAAGAATTTATAGCTAATGCACTTAGTCCTGCAAAAGATTTAAATGTTTCTATTACTAATGAAAAGAATCGTGAAGCTTTAGTTATAGCTGATGGAGATAATTTATCTTTAGCTATTGGTAAAAAAGGTATTAATATTAAATTAGCAAGTCGTCTTACTAAATATAAGATTAGTATTAAATCTTTAGCTGATTTAAATGGTTCAAAGGATGTACAACCAATTAATAATATAGAGATTAAAGGTTTTGTTCAAAATGAAGAAGATGAGATTAAAGATGAGAACTAAAAAAGTACCTTTAAGGTCTTGTGTTGTAACTAGAGAAAAATTAGAAAAGAAAGATCTTCTTAGAGTAGTAAAACAAAATGATGGTACAGTTTTTGTAGATGATACTTTAAGAGCTAACGGAAGAGGAGCTTATCTAAAGAAAGAAACAGATGTTATTTTAAAAGCACAAAAGAGTAAAATATTAGATAAAATTTTAGGAATAGAAATAAAGGATAATATATATGATGATTTAAAAAATAGAATTAAATAGAAAGAAGGGGACTTATATGAGCATAGAAGATTATGCAAAAGAAATGAATGTTTCTATAGAACAAGTAATAGAAGAATTAAAAACATTTGAAATTAATTTAAATGATAAAGATGATATTCTTGATGATGAAGCTATTATAATTCTTGATAATAAATTTTCTAAAGAAGAAAATGAAGTAGAACTTGATAGTGAACTTGAAGAAAAATTCGATTTAGAAGATAGAGCTTTTGATATTATTGAATCTACTGGTATTAAAATGGATCATGAAAAGAAACAAAAGTTAAAGAAAAAGAATGATACTATTAAGAGTACTAAAGAAGAATATCAAAATAAGAAAAAGAATGTTTATAAGAATAAAAAGAAACTTCAAACTAATGAAGTTGAAAATAATACTGATGTTATTTTATATACTGAAGGAATGACTGTAGCTCTTTTAGCAACTGCTTTAGGAATTGAAAGTAGTGAACTTGTTAAAAAGTTAGTTTTAAATGGATTAATGATTAATGTAAATGAAACTATAAGTTTTGATGATGCTTATTTAGTTTGTATTGATTATAAAAAAGAACTAAAAAAAGAAGAAAATGTAGATATTTCTAATTTTGAAGAGTATGAAGTTATTGATAAAGAAGAAGATTTAATTGTTAGAGCACCAGTAGTTACTATTATGGGACATGTTGATCATGGTAAAACTTCTCTTCTTGATTATATAAGATCTTCTCATGTTGCAAGTGGAGAAGCTGGAGGAATTACTCAAGCTATTGGAGCTTATCAAGTAGATTATAATGGAGAAAAGATAACATTTGTAGATACTCCAGGGCATGCTGCTTTTACTGAAATGAGAGCTAGAGGTGCACAAATAACTGATATTGTTATTATTATAGTTGCTGCAGATGATGGGGTTATGCCTCAAACTAAGGAAGCTATAGATCATGCTAAAAGTGCAGGAGCTCCTATAATAGTTGCAATTAATAAGATAGATAAAACAACAGCAAATGTAGATAGAATTATGAGTGAACTAGGGGAATATGGACTTACTCCAGAATCTTGGGGAGGAGATACTATATTCGTTAAAATTTCAGCTCATACAGGAGAAGGAATAGATTTATTACTTGAAAATATTCTAGCTCTTGCATCAATGATGGAATTAAAAGCTAATCCTAAGAGATATGCTTTAGGTACAGTAATAGAAGCTAGACTTGATAAAAATATAGGTCCAGTAGTAGCCTTACTTATTCAAAATGGTACTTTAAGACTAGGAGATCCTATAGTAGTTGGATCTACTTATGGAAAAGTTAGAACTTTAAAAGATTCAAGAGGAAAGTCTTTAATAGAAGCTTTACCTTCCACTCCTGTAGAAATAACTGGATTAAATGCAGTACCAGTATCAGGAGATAAGTTTATGGCTTTTGAAAGTGAAAAAGAAGCTAGAAATATAGCTATTAAAAGAGAAGTTATTTCTAATAATAAACGTAATGAAAAAAAGACTGTTAGTTTAGATGATTTATTTGATTCTATTAAAGAAGGAAGAAAAGAAATTAATATAGTATTAAAAGCTGATGTTAAAGGCAGTGAAGAAGCTGTTAAAAACTCTTTAGAGAAAATAGATATAGAAGGCGTTAAAACTAAAGTTATCAGAAGTGGTGTAGGTACTATTACAGAAAGTGATGTAGTACTAGCTAATGCTTCTAATGCTATAATAATTGGATTTAATGTAGTACCTAGTAATACTACAAGAGATGCAGCTAAAGAATATGGTGTTGATATAAGATTATATAATATTATATATAAAGTTGTTGAAGAAATAGAAGCAGCTTGTAAAGGTATGTTAGATCCAGAATTTGAAGAAATAGAAATAGGTCAAGCTGAGGTAAGACAATTATTTAAGTTTTCTAAAGTTGGATCTATCGCTGGATGTCATGTAATTAGTGGAAACATTAAGAGTAACTCTAAAGCTCGTGTTATAAGAGATGGTATTGTAATAAATGAATCTAAATTATCTTCTTTACAAAGAGAAAAAGAACAAGTAAAAGAAGTTAAAAATGGATTTGATTGTGGTATTACTATTGAGAATTATGCTGATATAAGAGTTAATGATGTTATTCATACTTTTGAGATGAAAGAAGTGAAAAAATAATGAATGTAAAAGGAAAAAGAGTCGCATCTGATATAGTAAAAGAACTAGGTAATTTACTACTTACTGAGGTTAAAGATGAAGACTTAAAAAATGTTACTATTACATTTGCTGAGGTAAGTAATGATTTATCTTTTGCTAAGATTTATTTTACTACTTTAGATGATTTAAAAAGAGATAAGGTAATTCATGATATGAATTATGCTGCTAAGTATTTTAGAACTGAATTAGCTCAAAGATTAGATATTAGACATATGCCAGAATTAAAGTTTGTATATGATGAATCTATTGAATATGGAATAAAAATAGAAAAAATGATAGATGAAATAAATAAGCAAGATTAAGCAGTGAAAAGCAACAAAAAACGTTGCTTTTTTTGCTCTAATAGCGTATATTTAATTATGTAAGTTTATTCTTAGTTTTATTGGAGTCTCCAAACCTATTACTCAGATTAAACCGATTATAAGAAAAAGGAGGAACTAAAAATGGCACTAACTAAAGAAAAGAAAGAAACAATCGTTAAGGAATATGCAAGAGGAGAAAAAGATACTGGAAGTATAGAGGTACAAGTTGCTATACTTACAGAAGAAATTAATGCTTTGACTATTCATTTAAACGAACATAAGCAAGATAAACATTCTAAACTTGGATTACTTAAAAAAGTAGGTCAAAGAAGAAGTTTACTTGATTATCTTAAACGTGAAGATGTTATAAGATATAAAGATTTAATTCAAAAATTGAATTTAAGAAAGTAGGCACTTATATTTTAAGTGTCTTTACTTTTAGAAAAAAGAGAGGAAAAACGTATGAAGAGAGTATTTGAATATGAGTTTAATGGAAGAAAATTAGTTATTGAAAATGGAGAATTAGCTAAGCAAGCTGATGGAGCTGTATTAGTTAGATATGATGATACTGTTATATTATCTACTTCTGTTATGAGTAATAATAAGGTAACAGCTGATTTCTTTCCACTTACAATTTTATATCAAGAAAAATTATATTCAGTAGGTAAAATACCTGGTGGATTTATTAGACGTGAAGGAAGACCAACTGATGCAGCTACATTAACTGCTAGAAGTATTGATAGACCAGTAAGACCATTATTTAATGAAGCCTTAAGAAATGAAATACAAGTTGTTAATACAGTACTTAGTGTTGATAATGATTGTACTCCTGAGATGACTGCTTTATTTGGAACTTCACTTGCTTTATGTATTAGTAGAATTCCATTTGATGGACCAGTAGCGGGAGTTAGAGTAGGAAAAATAGATGGAGTTTTAAAAATTAATCCAACTGTAGAAGAAATGTTAAGAACTACTATAGATTTAACTGTCGCTGGAACTAATAATGCTATTAATATGGTAGAAGCTGGATGTAGTGAAGTTAGTGAAGAAGAGATGGTAGAAGCTATATTATTTGGACATGATGCAGTTAAGGAACTTTGTACTATACAAGAAGATATAATTCGTGAAATTGGAGTAGAAAAAACTGCTATAGAAATAGAATCTACACCAGAGGCTATTATTGATTTTGTATATGATAAAGCTAAAGATAAAGTAACTGAAGCTATTTTATTAAAAGATAAGTTAGAAAAAGAAAAAAGAATTGATGAGATTAAGGAAGAAACCGTTGCAGCTTATCAAGAATTAAATACTGAATATAATGATAAAGAAGTATCTATTGTTAAAGGATTAATAAATACTATTGAGGGTGAAGAAGTTAGAAGACTTATCACTGAAGAGAAGATTAGACCTGATGGAAGAAAAATGGATGAGATTAGACATTTATCAGCTAGTGTAGATTTACTTCCTAGAACTCATGGTAGTGCAGTATTTACTAGAGGACAAACTCAAGCTTTATGTGTAACTACATTAGGAGCCTTAGGAGAACATCAGATATTAGATGGTATTGATGATGAAGATTATAAGAGATTCATGTTTCATTATAATTTCCCACCTTTTTGTGTAGGAGAAACTGGAAGATACGGAGCTCCTGGAAGAAGAGAGATAGGTCATGGTTCTTTAGCTGAAAGAGCTTTACTTCAAGTAATGCCTACAGAAGAAGAATTTCCATATACAGTTAGAGTTGTATCAGAAGTACTTGAAAGTAATGGATCTAGTTCACAAGCAAGTATTTGTGCTGGATGTATGTCTTTAATGGCCGCAGGAGTTCCAATAAAATCTCCAGTAGCGGGTATTGCAATGGGTCTAATAACTAAAGATGATAAATATACAATACTTACTGATATTCAAGGATTAGAAGATCATATGGGAGATATGGACTTTAAAGTAGCAGGTACAAGACAAGGTATAACTGCTATTCAAATGGATATAAAGATTAAGGGAGTTAATAAAAACATTTTATCAGAAGCTCTAGAACAAGCTAAAAAAGCTAGATTTGAAATTCTTGATGTAATAAATGAAACTATTCCTTCTCCAAGAAAAGAATTAAGTAAATATGCTCCTAAAACTTATATTATGGATATAAAACCTGAGAGAATTAAAGAAGTTATTGGTAGAGGTGGAGAAGTTATAACTAAAATTATATTAGAATGTTCTAATGTAACTAGTGTTAATGATAAAGATGCAGTTAAAATAGATATAGATGATTCAGGACATGTAATTATATATCATACTGATAAAGAAGTTATTAATAAAGTAGTAAACTATATTAAAGATATTGTTAAAGAAGTAGAAATAGGTAAAGTTTATACTGGAAAAGTAACTGGTGTTTTAGATTTTGGATGTTTTGTAGAATTATGGCCTGGATGCGAAGGGTTAGTTCATGTATCTCAACTTGATACTAAGAGAATAGAAAAACCTAGTGATGTTGTTAAAATAGGAGATATATTAGAAGTAAAAGCGACTGGATATGATAAACGCGGAAAACTTAATTTATCTCATAAAGATGTTATGACTTCTACAGAAGAAAAAGAAAGTATTGAATAATTATTGACTACACTTTGGATTTAATGCTATAATC
>JAVXDN010000032.1:0-9036 GCA_036658935.1 Bacilli bacterium
ATATTAATAGTAGAAGATGATATAAAGCTTAGGAATGAACTTTCTATATTTCTTAATAATAATGGATATGAAGTAGAATCTATTACTAATTTTTCTTCTGTAGTTGAAGATATTATTAAAATTAATCCTTCATTAATTCTCTTAGATATTAATTTACCTGGAGTTGATGGAGAATATATATGTAAGAATTTAAGAAAAGTAAGTGATATTCCAGTAGTTATTTTAACTAGTAGAAATAATGAAATAGATGAAGTTATTTCTATTAAATATGGTGCAGATGACTTTATTACTAAACCATATAATCCTCAGATTTTATTAGCTAGAATTGAAAGAATTATTAAAAGAAATACTAGTGGAAATCACATAATAGTTTATAAAGGAATTAAATTAGATACTTCTAAGAGTACATTTTCATATAATGATAAAACATATGATTTAAGTAAGAATGAAATAAGAATTCTTTCTTTTATGATTAAAAATAATAGTAGAATAGTTTCTAGAGATGAACTTATGAATTATCTATGGGATAATGATTCTTTTATTGATGATAACGCTCTTAATGTAAATATTAACAGAGTTAGAATTAAGTTAAATGATGCAGGGCTAGTTAATGCTATTGAAACTAAGAGAGGACAAGGATATATACTAAAATGAAATTTAATAATTATCTAAAAGATAAAGTTTTATATATTATTATATATATTATTTTAATTCTATTATGTATTGGAGTTCTTTATCTATTTAATGTAAATTTATTTTTATTATTTACGATTCCTTTCTTTATATTTATTTCTCTTTCTTTTTCTATAATTCATGAATATTATATAAAGAAAAAGTTTTATGATTTATTGAAAAACACTACTAAAAATTTAGATAATTTAATGTATGTTTGTGATATTATTGATAAACCAGAATTTTTAGAAGGAAAAATATTATATGATAATTTATATTTATCTAATAAAGCATATTTAGAAAAATTAAATGAAATTAAACTTAATGAAAAAGAGTTAGAAAAGTATTTAGAACTTTGGGCTCATGAAATTAAAACTCCTATATCTTCTTCTAAATTAATTATTTTTAATAATAAAAATAAAATAACATCATCTATTGAAGATGAAATAGATAAGATAGAATTATATGTAGAACAAGTTATGTATTATGCTAGAACTGAGAATGCTTATAAAGATTATATTATTAAGGAAGTTCAACTAGAGAGTATAATAAATGAAGTTATTAAAAAGAATAAAAAAGATTGTATTAATAAGAAAATAAATATTGAAATCGATTTAAAAGTAACTAAAGTATCTAGTGATTCTAAGTGGTTGTTATTTATTATTAATCAAATAGTCATTAATTCTATTAAATATTCAAAAGATAAAAATGCTTATATTAAGTTTAATACTATAGAGAATAAAAATAATATAATTCTTAATATTATAGATAATGGTATAGGTATTAATGAATGTGATGTTCCTAGAGTTTTTGATAAAGGTTTTACTGGAATTAATGGAAGAGATAAATATAATTCTACTGGTATTGGTCTTTATTTAGTTAAAAGTTTATGTGAAAAATTAGGTAATGATATTTCTTTAGTTTCTACTATTTATGAAGGAACAACTGTTAGTATAGTTTTTCCTTTAGGAAAAGATTACAAAAATGTAATGAATAGTAATATAAATCGATATTAATTACTATTTTTTTATATTATACTATTTTTATTATGAAAAGGAGAAATATTTATGGAAAAAGTATTAGAAATTAAAAATATTGAAAAATATTATGGTAATAAAGGAGCTTTAACTAAAGCGATTGATGGTATATCTTTTAGTGTAATTAAAGGAGAATTTGTAGCGATTATGGGTGCTAGTGGAAGTGGTAAAACCACTCTTCTTAACTCTATTTCTACTATAGATAAAGTAACTAGTGGTCATATTTTAGTTAATGATAAAGATATAACTTTACTTAAAGGGAATGATCTTAATAAATTTAGAAGGGAGAGTTTAGGTTTTATATTTCAAGATTTTAATTTACTTGATACTCTTACTTCTTATGAGAATATAGCTCTTGCTCTTACTATCCAAAAGATAAAACCCGAATTAATAGAAAAAAGAGTTGAAGATATAGCTGAGAAATTAGGTATTAAGAATATTCTTAAAAAATATCCTTATCAATTATCTGGTGGAGAAAAACAAAGAGTTGCGGCTTGTAGAGCGATTATTACTAATCCTGCTTTGATTTTAGCTGATGAACCTACAGGAGCTCTTGATTCAAAGAGTTCTAGACTACTTTTAGAGAGTTTTGAACAATTAAACACAGAACTAGACGCTACTATTTTAATGGTTACACATGATGCATTTACTGCTTCTTATGCTTCTAGAGTTATATTTATAAAAGATGGAAAGTTATTTAATGAAATACTTAAAGGACAACTATCAAGAAAAGATTTTTTTGAAAAAATAATAGATGTTGTTTCTCTTCTAGGTGGTGAGTTAAATGATGTTATTTAAGTTATCTATTAGAAATATTAAAAAAAGTATAAAAGATTATGCTATATATTTCTTTACTTTAGTTTTAGGAGTAGCGATATTCTATGTATTTAATTCTCTAGATGGTCAAACTGCATTTTTACATTTTAATGAAACTACTTCTGAACTAATTAATATGATTATAGAAACTCTTGGAGTTGTTTCTGTATTTGTATCTATTGTTCTTGGATTTTTAATTATATATGCTAATAATTTCTTAATTAAAAGAAGAAAAAAAGAATTTGGAATATATCTAACTTTAGGTATGGGTAAAAAACAAATATCTAAAATACTTACTTTTGAGACTATCTTAATAGGTATTTTATCTTTAGGTGTTGGATTAGTTTTAGGTGTTTTTGCTTCTCAATTTATGTCTTTAATAGTCGCTAAGTTGTTTGAAGTAAATATGACTAATTTTATATTTGTATTTTCTTTTAAAGCATTAATTAAAACTATTGTATATTTTGGTATTTCATATATTTTAGTTATGTTATTTAACACTGTATCTATCTCTAGATGTAAATTAATAGATTTATTAAAAGCTAAAAATAAATGTGAAAAACAAACTATTAAAAAACCATTTATATCAGTTATATTATTTATAGTTTCTATTATAGTTTTAGGTGTAGCTTATTATTTAGTTACTGGAGATATTTATTCTTTTTCAATAACTAAACTTATTAGTGCAATTATTTTAGGTTTAATAGGTACTTATCTATTCTTCTTTAGTTTATCTGGTTTTATTATTAAGTTAGTTCAACATAATAAGAAGTTATATTATAAAGATCTAAATATATTTGTATTAAGACAAATTGATTCAAAGATAAATACTACAGTTGTGAGTGTTTCAGTTATATGTATTATGTTATTTTTAACTATAGGAGCTTTATCTAGTGCTTTATCAATTAATAGAGCAACTAATGAAATGTTAAAAACTAATAATCCAGTTGATTTAAATTTTGTTGTATTTTCCGATGAAAATATTATTGATATTCTAAATAAAGGTAAATTTGATTTTGATAAGAATTTCAAAGAGTATGTAAGTGTTAAAATGTATGATTCTACTATTAAAATAATAGATATATATAAAAATAATATAACTGCATTTAATAAGAAGTTCCCAGGATTAAGTACTGAAAGTACTTTAGATATAATTGGAGAAAAAGATTATAATAATATTGCTGCTATTTATGGATTAGAAAAAGTTAATTTAAAAGAAAATCAATATGCTGTACTTTTAGATACTAAGGAACTTAAGAGTTCAGTTAATGAAGGATTAAAAAATAATAATATATTAAACATGAATGGAAAAGAATTAACTCCAGTATCCCCTACTTGTATTAATGGGTTTGTTTCTATGTCAGATGCTGGTTATGGTCCAGGAGTTATTATATTAGAAGATGAAGTAGTATCTTCTCTTACTTCTCAAGAAAGTTTAATAGCTGGAAACTATCACTCAAGTAATAAAGATGAGGATGAGATAGAAAATAAGAAAGTATTAAAAAACTTAGAAGATGCTATCGCATTATCTGGGGCTTCTACAGGATATTTTTATACTTCTAAGATTGATGTTTATCTTTCTTCTGTAGGACTTAAAGCTTTAGTTACATTTATATCTCTTTATTTAGGAATAGTATTCTTAATATCAGCTTCTGCTATACTAGCTTTAAAAGAATTAAGTGAAAGCAGTGATAATAAAGAAAGATATACTATGTTAAGACGTTTAGGCGCTGATGAAAAAATAATTGATAAGAGTTTATTCTCTCAAAGTGCAATATTCTTCTTCCTTCCTTTATTACTCGCTATTGTACATTCAATATTTGGTATATGGTTTATGAGTTTAATTCTAACAGGATTAATTGACAATAATATACTATATTCTATAATTTGTACATCAGTTATAATAATACTTATATATGGAGGATATTTCTTAATTACTTATTTCTCTTCTAGAAACATAATTAAAGAAAAATAACTTGAAAATAAAACTTCAAGTTTTTTTGTATCTTTAATTCCTTTTTTATAGTAAAATATATTTATAATAAGAAGGTGTTAAAAGTGATAGGAAATATTATATATATTAGTAATGATGAAGCTCACGCTATAATAAATGACAAGAGATTATTATCTACTAATCTTATAAATATGCATGTTGTATTTTTAACTGAAAATAATAAAATACTTGGAGAAATTATAGAAGTAAATAATGATATTATTAAAATAAGATTCTTAGGAGAGTTTAGAGATAATAATTTAATAAATGGAATTACTAAAAAGCCAACTTTTTCTTCTACTCTTAGAATTATTAATGGAGAAGAATTATCTTTGATTATAGGATCTAAAACAAGTTCTTCCTTATATTTAGGAACTAGTCCTCTTTATAATAATTATCCTGTTAGTGTGAGTATTAATGATATGTTTTCCTCACATTTAGCAGTTTTAGGTAATAGTGGTAGTGGAAAAAGTTATTCAGTCGCTAGGATGTTACAAAACTTATTTAATGACAAAACTATTATTCCAAAAAAAGCTAATATAATTTTATTTGATACTTATGGAGAATATAAAAATGCTTTAAGTAATATTAATAAACTAAATAATAATTATAATTTTAAATATTATTCTACTTCTTTAAGTAGTAATGATAATACTTTAAAGATACCTATATTTTTATTAGATGAAGATGACTTATGTTTACTTTTAGGAGTTACTTCCCCTACTCAAAGACCAATAATAGAAAGAACTTTGAAATATGTTAAGATCTTTTCAACAGATAAAGATGAGAAAGAAGAATACAAAAATTATATAATCGCTTCTTCTATTCAAAATATTTTATATACTAATGAAACTTCTATATCTAAAAAGAATGATATTTTTAATATTTTATCACTTTGTTCAACTAAAAGTTTTAAGTTAAATACAGTAGTTCAAGGTCTAGGATATACTCGTGAATTAAGTGATTGTTTTATAGTAGATTCTAAAGGAAATTTTGTAGAAAGTAATTTACTTAGCGAGTATTTATCTTCTTTTATTAAAAATTTTAATGAAGAAAAAATTAATAAAGATTTAGAATATTTTTATACTTTACAAGATTTAGAGAATGCTTTAAATTTTACTTTAATTTCTGAAGGTCTATTAAATAATAAAAATATATCCGAAGCCTCTTTTTATCTTAAAATTAGATTACATTCTCTTCTTACTAGTGAATATTCAAGATATTTTGATATAAAAGAATATATTTCTTTAAATGATTATTTAAATAGTATAAATCTTATAGATGATAATCATGCTCAAATAGTTAATATTAATTTAAGTGATATTGATGATTGGTTTGGTAAGTTTATAACTAAAACTATATTAAAAATGTTATTTGAAAGTTCAAAACAAAATAATAAACCTTATAATATATTTATTGAAGAAGCTCATAGATATGTAACTCAAGATAATGATAAAGATATAATAGGTTATAATATATTTGAACGTATCGCTAAAGAAGGAAGAAAATATGGAATAATTTTAACTTTAATATCTCAAAGACCAGTAGAACTTTCTGATACTGTTATTTCTCAAATATCAAATTTCCTTATATTTAAAATAACTCATCCTAAAGATGCGGAATATATAAAAGCTATGTTGCCTCTTATAAGTAATGAAATAGTAGAGAAAGTAAAATCTTTACAACCTGGTACTTGTGTAGGATTTGGTAAAGCTTTTAAAATACCAGAGATGATAAAGTTTGATATGCCTTCTCCTTTACCTGGTAGTGAAAATAATAATATTATAGGTAATTGGGTAGATAACGATAATATAGAAATATTATAAAAGAAGTGAAACTAAATTCACTTCTTTTACTTAAATAATTTTTTAATTATAGAAAATATACTAAAACTTGTCTTATGATAAACTTTATTATATATAGCTTTTCTAGGATTTTTAATATATCCTATACCTTTTTTACCATAGAAAGGATTTATAGTTCTTTTAATAGATTTTTTTAACCTTCCTGTAGTTCTAGCTCTTAAGCTTTTTTTAATACTTGGTGTACGAAGTCCTATTTTCATTTATTACTCCTTCTTATCTACACTTAAAACAGATAAAAATGCTTCTGGTGGAACAGATACTCTTCCTATTTGTTTCATCTTTTTCTTACCTTCTTTTTGTTTATCAAGTAGTTTATGTTTACGGCTTACATCTCCACCATAACATTTAGCTAATACATTTTTTTTCATTGCAGATATATCAGCTCTTGAAATTACTTTAGCTCCTATTACTGCTTGTATAGGTACATTAAACATTTGTCTAGGTATTATAGTTCTTAAATTCTCCACAATAGCTTTTGCTCTACTATATGCATTATCTTTATGTACTATGAAACTAAGAGCATCTACTATTTCTCCATTTAATAATATATCTACTTTAACTAATGAACTAGGTTTATTTCCAATTAATTCATAATCAAATGATGCATATCCTTTAGTAAATGATTTTAATTTATCAAAGAAATCATATATAATTTCAGATAAAGGCATCTCATAATGAATATTCACTCTTGTTGTATCTATATATTCCATGTTTTTATATATACCACGTTTATCTTGACAAAGGTCAAGTACAGAACCTATATATTCTGTAGGAACAAATATATTAGTTCTTACATATGGTTCTTTAACAGACTTAATTTTTATAACTTCTGGCATTTTACTAGGACTATCTATATATATTATGTTTCCATCAGTTTTTTCTATTTCATAAACTACTGAAGGAGAAGTAGCGATTAATTCAATATTAAACTCTCTTTCTATTCTTTCCATAATTATATCCATATGAAGTAATCCTAAGAAACCACATCTAAAACCAAAACCTAATGCAATAGATGTTTCAGGTTCAAACTTAAGAGATGCATCAGATAATTTAAGTTTTAATAATGCTTCTTTTAATGCATCATATTTATTAGATTCTATAGGAAATATTCCAGTATAAACCATAGGTAACATTTCTTTATATCCTTTTAAGGCCTCAGTTTCTTCATTTACATGAGTGATTGTATCTCCTACTCTGATATCACTTATACTTTTAATTGATCCTGTTATATATCCTACTTCTCCAGAAGATAGTTCAGTTAATGATTTATCTTTAGGAGTGTGTTTTCCAATAGATACAACTTCATATTCAATAGGATTAGCGATTGTTTTAATTTTATCTTTTAATTTTATAGTTCCATTCATTACTCTAACTAATAAGACTACTCCTTTATATGAATCAAAGTATGAATCAAATATTAATGCTTGTAATTTATTACTAGTACTTTTAGGACAAGGTATTTTTTCAATTATAGCATCTAATAATTCTTCTACTCCAAATCCAGTTTTACCACTACATGTAAGTATTTCTTCTTTTTTAAAACCAAGAGTATTTATAAGTTCATTTGATACTTTTTCTACATCTGAGTTTGGTAAATCTATTTTATTAATTACTGGTATTATAGTTAAATCATTTTCAATAGCTAAATACATATTAGCAAGAGTCTGAGCTTCTATACCTTGAGTAGCGTCTACTAATAGAATAGCTCCTTCACATGCAGCGAGACTTCTGCTTACTTCATAAGAAAAATCAACGTGTCCTGGGGTATCTATTAAATGAAGAGTACATCCTTTGTACTTAAGCTCTACAGCATTTAATTTAATAGTAATTCCTCTTTCACGTTCTAAATCCATGTTATCAAGAAATTGTTGTTTCATTTCTCTAATTTCTAAAGCTCCACATTTTTCAAGTATTCTATCAGCTAGTGTTGATTTACCATGATCTATATGTGCTATTATAGAGAAATTCCTAATATTCTTTATATCCATAAGTATCTCCTGTTTCCTTAATCATTTTACTAAAAAAGACTATCAATGTAAAGAAACTTAGGAAGTTATATACTTAATTTAAGTATATAAAAAACTTAACTTTTATCATAAGACACAAGTTAAGTTTATACAATTACATTTTAATTTCATATGGATTTGATGCGGTTCCATTCCCGGATTTCCAATTACTATTTGGTTTAAGAGAAAGTACAGGACGAACTCCGCGGCCACTGTTCACACCGTTGATATTCAACTGCCCGTCCGAGTACATGCTAATCGTTGCAAAATTGCCATGATTAGAAAATCCTGGTGACAAGGACCAGTAGTACTGAGCGGTATTTAGATAATTATTGTTAGTTACAAAAAGCATTCCCCCTGCAAACGATGTTTCATCTGCAGTTATTAACCCTACTGGGTATGTTAACTTTTTATTTCCTTTAGTTGCTGTTGAGGTTGTAAATCGATCGTTTATTTGTGAACATCTATAGTCTGGGCGTTTTTTTGAGCTTAGTCTTGCGTTTGCATTATATGATGTATTTGTTTGACCCACTCCTGTTCCGGAAGATAATCCTCTATCATTACAATATACTGAATCTTCTGATAGGTAGGTTCTCTCTTCTGTCATATTCGCTGCAAACCAATTATCTATTGTTGTTTTTATTGTA
>JAVXDN010000033.1:0-8854 GCA_036658935.1 Bacilli bacterium
TGAATCTTTTAATTCATTAAAATAACTAATATTATTTGTGTCTAATACACAAATAATATTAGAATTATATTTAATTAATTCCTCATCAGTTATTAAACCATTTATATTTATAACACTTACTATATTACAAAGGTTAGTATAACCTTTGTAAGTAGTAGAATAGAGATTTAAACTAATATCTTTATACTTTATACTAGTAGCTGGTAAAAGCTCTATACCCTCTTCTTTTAGCTTATAATAAGCATCCATTATTCCAAACATATTCTCATCAGTTATAGATACATACTTAATATTATTTATTTTAGCATATGAAACAACATCATCTACATTAAGTAGACTAGATAATAAACTATAATGAGTTTTAATATTAAGTCTAGGATAATTCATAACATATACTTCCCTTAAAACTAATTATAATAAATTATAATAAATGATACAAGCAAACAAACATATTATTGATTTATGAATAAATATATGATAATATATATGCACATAAGAGATTATGTTATGCAATTATTGCATATAATATTAAAGCTACTAAGGTGGCATTTAAAAAGTGGTGTACCCAGCCGTAAATTGGGACTTAAAAAAGTGGTGTATCCAGCCGTAAATTGGAACTTAAAAAAGTGGTGTATCCAGCCGTAAATTGGAACTTAAAAAAGTGACTAGAATTTATAATTCTAGTCTTTTATTTATATTAATAATAAGATATAATTAATAAAGGGGAGATGAATACAATGTTAAGAAAGCTAAAAATCGCAAAAATAAGCACAGATTATTGTGAATACCTAAGAAAATACGATAATAAGGTTTCCTATAACAAAGGAAAAAAGGAATTAAGACCATTTGTAGGAATATTATTCACAATAAATAATTGTGAATATTTTGCACCATTATCTAGTCCAAAAGAAAAGCATTTAAAAATGAACAATACAATAGACTTTTTAAAAATTGATAATGGGAAATTAGGTGCCGTAAATTTCAACAATATGATTCCAGTGCATTCTAATAATTATAAAATAATTAAATTATATGATAAGGATAATTTAATTTTAGATAAAAAATACCAACATTTATTATTAGAACAATATACTTGGCTAAATGAAAATTATATACAAATAAAAAACAAATCTTGTTTTCTATATAAATCATATATAAATAAAAAATTATCAGAACACATAAAATCAAGATGCTGTGATTTTCCATTACTTGAAGCGAAATCAAAGGAATATAATAAATAAAAAATAATCATACTTTTCTTATAATATTTACTACTATTATTTGACTTTTATACATAATCTTGATATAGTTGTAATGCTTTAGAGGAGGACAAAATGGCAAAAAATGTATCAACTAAAAAGAATATGAGTGGAAATAACAGACCTAACTCTTTAAAAGCTACTCGTAGAACACAAAAAGTTAATTTACAACCAGTATTGGTTGAAGGTAAGAAAGTAAGACTTTCTACTAAAGAAATAAAAACTTTAAAAAAATCTGCATAAATTAAATTTACGCAGTATTTTTTTTTATTTCTTTATAAGTTCATCATATATAAGATCTGTTCCTTCTAAGTAAGTAATTATATTTCCATTACTTATTTTTATAAGAGTAGCTCCATTTATTTTTAAATTCTCTACACTATTAGCGCCCTTATTCCCTTCATCACTTTTATGTTCTAAAGAGAAATGACTATTCATATCAACTTTATATATTGCTTTTACATTATCTTGTTTTAAATAATTATTAATAATATTTTGAAGGAATTGTCCATCACTTGTCTTATCATCTATAAAAGCTACATAATATTCACTTTGACTTCTATTAAACACAGAACCTATTAATATATCTTCATGTGTAATAACTGCATCTACTGAATCTAATTTCTTATACCCTTCATCAAATACTCCTCCTTTTTGTAAAAGTATAGTTACAACATATATAATTAAACAAAAACCTATAACAATACATAATATCTTAACAAACTTAATTACATCCACTTCTTCATTAGACTTAATATTTTTAGAATTAATTTTAATATTTTTTTTACTCATAATATCCTCATTTCTAAAAATAATTGTAACATAAAAAAATTAAAAACTCTATTCAAGTTTTTAATTTTTTGTATTATTTTTTACTAGTTAAAGCAACTGTAGAAGTAGAAGATGCAATATTAAGTAAATCATTACTAGATAAATTAGATCCTATTACATAATATTCCATTCCGTTATTGCTCCAATTAATAGATGTTTCTGTTAAAGAACCAATAACTGGTCCAAAACTAACTAATTCTCCAAATACATTAGTAACTTCATGTTCTTTTGGTTTAATTCCTGTTTCTTCTACAAATATAAATGGTTTTTCTCCAGTGAAACTTAATATAACTCTTTCACTATTAGTAGTTGATACTTTCTCTTCTCCTTTAAATGTAGTTCCACTAGGTAAATACATAGGATAAATAATATCATCTATTACAGAAGTACTTTGTTCTTGACTTACATCTTTAACATTAGATTTTAAATCAAAATATGCTTTATTAAACTTAGCTTTTAAATCAAGACTAATTACTTTAAGAGTAATACTAGCCTTCCCTTCTTTATTAAGAACTATAACTTTACTAAGAGTATAATCTTTATTAAAAGTTATCTTTTGACTCTTTAAATCATTATTATTAGGATAATCTACAACTGTAGTATATTCATAAGTATTATCATTACTTTTAAATTCTCTGGATTTATCATTCTTTAAATCCTTAAGTAATGTTTCTAATATATAAGCTTGAGAAGAATTATTAGGCCAATCACTTTGGAACTTAAAACTCTTATTTAAAGATGGAGTGATTATATAAACTCCTTCTTTATTTTTAAGAATAATTTGTTCATGATTATTATTAGTATTTAATAAAGAAACTTTATATAAAGAACCTTCCTTATAATCTACACTTACATTATAATTATATTTTTCTTCATTACTAACTATCTCCATATCTGCTTTAAGCGTATAACTAGATGTATTCTTCACTACATTCTCAAACTTAGAAAGAACATCATTTGGTTTAACATTTTTACCACACCCCACCATTAAAAATAGTGGTAACAACAATAAAACTATTTTTCTCACAAAACCCTCCTTTACATAGATATTAAACTATACTTAAAACATAACAGTTTTATGAATAAAAAAAATAAGTTGTCTTTTAAAAGACAACTTATTTTATTCTTCTAGTAAAAAATCAATAATATTAAGTAACTTAATTCCTTTAATATCTTTAATATAATTCTTATCATTAGAAATAATAATCTTTTCATAGCTGTTGTTTGGTATTTCTAAAGATCTAGTTTCTCTTTCTATAACATCAGGTGTTAAAGAATAAGTAACTTGATAATATTTCTTATCATTTTCTTTTTCTGCTATAAAGTCTATTTCATTGTTATCGTTTTTCCCAACATAAACATTATAGTCTCTTCTTAAAAGTTCGAAATAAACAATATTTTCAAGTACCTGTCCATAATCTGAATCTCTATAACCTATAACTGCATTTCTAATACCAGTATCAACAACATAGTATTTAGCTAAAGTTTTTAAAAGTAATTTACCTTTAATATCATATCTAGGTACTTTATATATTATAAAAGCTTTCTCAAGATATAATAAATAATTATCTATAGTATCTCTACAAATAGTCTTATTATTGCTTTTCAAATAATCGCTTATCTTATTAGGTGAAATAATATTACCTGTATTTGAAGCCACAAAAGAAAATAAATTATTAAGTAAAGCTATATCTGTTATCTTATTTCTTCCTATAACATCTTTCATAATTACAGTATTATAAATATCACGTAAATATTGAGTAATTAAATTTTCTTTTGTAGATAATTCACTAATAACTGGTAATCCTCCATATTTTAAATAATTAATAAAATTCTCATCAACACTTAATTTTTTAAATTTATTAAAATCCAAATATTCCTTAAAAGATAAAGGTAACATCTGAATATTAACATATCTTCCAGATAGTAAAGTTGATAATTCACTAGAAAGTAAAAATGCATTAGATCCAGTAATATATATATCACAATCAAAATCTACCATAAAAGAGTTAATAGCTTTTTCCCACTCACTAACTAATTGAACTTCATCAAGTAAAATGTATACTCTTCCAGATGTTTTTTTTACATTTTTTTCTATTACTTCATATAATATTTTATAATCTTCTATATAATCATATTTTAAAGATTCAAAATTAATAGAAATAATATTATCATCTTTAATTCCACAACTTCCTAAATACTCTTTAAATAACAATAATAATGATGATTTACCACATCTTCTAATTCCTGTTACTACTTTTATTAAATTAGTATCTTTAAATCCTATAAGTTTGTTTAAATACAAATCTCTATTAAACATATCATCCATCTCCTAATATATATAATACTATTAAAGAAAGAAAAAGTCAATCTTTTACACTTGCAGATGTAAAACTTTTAAATTAAAGAAGTTTTACACTTGTAACCGTAAAACTTCTTTAATGGTTTTATGAATAAAAAAATTAATATTGTTTAAACTATTAAAAGAGAAAAGAGGAATAAAAATGAAAGTTCTAGAGAAAATAGCTCTTCTATTAACTATAGTAGGAGCCTTAAACTGGGGAATGGTTGGTTTATTTGATTTTAACTTAGTATCTTCCTTATTTGGAAATGAAGCATTCTTTACAAGACTAGTATATGCTTTAGTAGGTTTAGCAGGTATTATAAATATAGGTATGTTATTTAGTCCTATGAAAAAAGAAAAAGTAAAATAAAAAATCGGATATTTTCCGATTTTTTTTATCTATTCTATTTTTATCTTAACTTTTTGAACTTTACTAGTATAAGTAAGTTTTAAATCTTTACCAGTTACATATACCGGTATTTCATGTTCTCCAGTTTTTAATCCTTTTAAATCTACATAAGCTCTAATATCAGCTAATTCTAAACCATCTATTACAGAAGATACTCCTTTAACAGTTACAGTTATCATCGTATCATTTTGAGATAATCCATAAGCTTTTAATCCTGGAGCTAAACCTTCAAATTCAATATTAATCTTTTCAAAATCTTTAGATATTTGATTTTGTATCTTAACATTTATAGTAATTGTAGTATCACTCATTGCTCTTATACCACTAGGTTTATTAATAGCTTTCTGATAAGTTTTATTAGCACTTAAATTACTTACATCTATCTCTACTTCAATAAAGTTTATTTGTGAAAGTATCGCTTCATCTCCATAAATAGTAACTTTAGAAATACTTGTTTCAATAGTTCCTATCGCACTACCTGTACTTATCTCTCCTACTGGAACTACCTTTATAGGAACACTCTTACTTGGAGAAGCAATAGTAATATTAGCACTTATCTGTCCTGGAACTATCTCTATACCTTTTATCTCTGTACCATTTTCATCATATGCTACTAGTTTAACATTCTCTAAACTATAGCTACCAGCTTCTTTAGCATTTATACTATTAACATCTACTAAAGCTTTAACAGATGCTACTTTATTAAGTTTATCTTGATGAGATTTAATTATAACTTCATTTTTAGATAATTTAACATTACTAACTACTAAAGTATCTTTAAGTTTATCAGTATTTAATATATCTATTGTAAGAGTTCTTACCTCACTTACCTTAGGATATATAACTACAGTAACACTAGAAGGATCTAATTTATAATTAAGAGTATTAATAGGATTATTATATTTCAAATTAACTTTATGAGTTCCTACTCCTGAAGAAGTTAAATCTAGAGATACTTTATGTTCTCCTAATTGTCCTGCTAAATATAAATCACTTTTCCTACCCATAAGAACTATATCAACAGTAGATGGAACTCCCTCTACTACAAAAGCTTCTTCATTATATTCTACATTAACTTTTTGCTGAGATAAAACTAAAGCCTCAGTTTGAGTTAAATTAATAACTCTTTTATCCACTCCTAGAAACACTAAAAATGCAAATATCAATGAAATATAAAGAAGAGTATGTGGTTTATTTAAGAATCTCTCTATACTAATACTTTTTCCACTAAACTTATCAGTTATAAAATAAACTACTTTACTTATCGGAGTTATTAATATAGTATCAAAGAACTTATAACAAGAACTAAATATCTTAGAAAAGAACTTTCCTATTTTAGTGAGTATCTTTTTGATCTTTTTCAAGTGCCTCACCTTCTTTCTTAGCCATTTTTTCTATCTCTTCATCATTCTCTGTATCTGCATCATAGAAAGTCTCTTTCTTAGGTTCTAATTCTTCTATTAATAACATTCTTGCATCTTCTACACTTAAATTATATTGAAGTTCATTATTAACTCCAACACTAATTCTACCTGTTTCTTCAGATACAACTATAGATATACCATCACTTACCTCTGCTATACCTAAAGCTGCTCTATGTCTAGTACCCAATCTTTTAGAAAAACCAGGATTCATACTTGTAGGTAAAACACTTCCAGCACAACTAATCTTATCTCCCTCAATAATTACAGCTCCATCATGTAAAGGATTATTAGGAAAAAATATAGAAATTAATAATTCACTAGAAATATCTGCATATAGTTTAGTAGCAGGTTCTATATACTGAGATAAACTATAATCTCTTTCTATAACCATTAAAGCTCCTATCCTATTCTTTTTAAAATATTCAACACTTTGCATAATTTCATAAACAACTTTTTCTCGTTCTCCAACACTTAAGACCTTATGTCTACCTAATAATTGACTTCTACCAATATTCTCTAAAACATTCCTTATCTCAGGCTGGAATATTATTATAATAGCTAAAGGTCCCCAAGAAATAATATATTCAAGAAGTACTCCCACAGTATTTAAATGTAAAAAATCACTTAAAAACTTAAGAATCAATATAATAAGAACTCCCTTAAATATTAATATTAATTTAACATTATTTTTAACATACTTTAAAATTATATAAAGCATTCCCCATACTATTGCAATATCTAATGCTTTAGTAAATATACTTAAAACACTACTTATAGTCACATATACCCACTCCTCTTATAATGTATACTAATTATACAATAAAAAAGATACATATTCCATATATCTTTTTTTGTTTAACACATCATTGTCGTTAATCTAGATTAATTATTTCTTCTTCATTAGTTGCTTCAGTATTACTTACTTCTTGTACTTCACTAACTACTGGAGTTTCTTCTTGAGTTTTATTAGAGAAATCATAGATAGGTGTTTCTTCTACATTTTCAGGAGTAAATGCTTGAAACTCTCTTGTTTTATCAATATC
Source organism: Bacilli bacterium (assembly GCA_036658935.1). Lineage (GTDB taxonomy): Bacteria > Bacillota_I > Bacilli_A > RF39 > UBA660 > JAVXDN01. The sequence continues at coordinate 7,311 of JAVXDN010000033.1, forward strand.
ATTTTCACTACTGATATTTGGATTTAAAGTCTCAACAGTATCTAAAACTGGTGCTTTAACTTCAGGAGTAACTGGTACTTCCTTAAAATTATCATTCTCTACTGGAGCACTTTCATACCCTTCATCACTTTTTTTAGTATCTTTTTTCTTACTTTGTACAATAAAACCAATTAATGCAAATGCAAGTATTCCAGCTGCTACTAAAAACCATATCCAATAATTAGCTAAAAAGTCTAATATAGCTTCCATTTTATGCCTCCTTATTCTATGTTATTATTCTAACATCATAAATATACTTTTTCAAGTAAATAATTTTTTTATTTTGCTTCTTCCTGAGGTGTCTGTTCTACACTAGCTTCTATATCTATTACTTTACCTTTAGGATATATTTGTATCCAAGTATTTCCATCACTTATATCTATTTCTTTTTGATCACTTTGATACTTATAAACAGTTTGAGCTTCTCTTGAAGTTTTTTCCCAAGTTATAGGAACTGCATATCCATTAGTTATATAGTATCCGTTTCCACTTCCTATATTTTCTAAAGTTTGTCTTCCATAACTATCTATACTATAATTCTTTACATCATACGCAATTATATTCTTAGTAGTATATTGTTTATTAGTATCTATATCAGTATGAGCTTTTCCACACATACTTCTTAAATACACACTATTTGTTTTATCATATGTATATTCACTAGACTGATAAGTAGAATAATTAACTTTTACTGTATCTGCTTTTATAGCATCTTCTCTTTTACTTAAATCAACTGTATCAGTTGTATAATTTAATAAATTCTTTTTATCACTAGTAGTTCTATATCCTTTAGAAGAAATAACTGACTTTAACTTTTCCATACTAGCAAAAGCTGTGTGTTCATAATCACGATCAAGTGTCTCATCTCTCCAAAAGCCCTTACTATCAAATATTCCATTAATATTATCAATACCAAACTTCTTAATATCTCCTTGAGCTTGAGGAGACCATCCAAAATGAACATAAGTAGCATCACTCTCCATAACATAATCTAAAAAATAATGTCTAGCACTTCTAACTGATCCTATTTTTTTAGGATCTTTATCTTTATATAAAGCCATTATTCTAGAGATTCCACCCTCAGCGATAATTTCATAATTTAAAAATGAATCTTGAAGTCCAGCATGAGGCCAAGCTTCATGATGATTATTTATCATAACTGCTACTACCCTTGACTTTGACTTTTCATCTATTATCTGTAATTTCTTTACAACAGGGTGAAATATAGAACCACCATTATTTATTTTAAATTTATCAAACATTCCAGTTTTAAATAAAATAAATGCACTAGCGCCTATTACCAATATCACTCCAAGTACTACTAAAACACTTTTCTTTAACTTTTTCTTCTTCATCATTACTCTCTCTCTTTCAATATTTTAAGTATATGCTTGTATTAATAAAAATAAAAGTATAATGATTTTCTTAATGTAAAGTAATAGTTAAATTATATATAATAATTTTTGAATTTTTAATTATAAAGTAACATTATTAATGATTTCTTT
>JAVXDN010000034.1:0-8592 GCA_036658935.1 Bacilli bacterium
GATAGATGTCTTTTATCTTTAAATATCTTTTTCTATAATAATTATACCCCCCCCGGTTTTATTTCAAGGCAAAACTTTGTTTGCATAAGAAAAGAACTAATAATTTATGAATTATTAGTTCTTAATCTTCTTCTAGTTTCTTAAAGTCTTCTAGTTTACCATTTTCATTTAGTATTTTATTTACTGTTTCGTTTGCGTTCTTTAATTTATTATCACAGAATTTAACTAATTCAGTAGCTTCTTTATATTTTTCTAATGATTTATCTAAGTCTATTTCTCCATTTTCTAATTCTTTTATTATATCTTCTAAAGATAATAGAGCATCTTCGAATTTTAATTCTTTCATTATTTAACCTCCTTTACAGTTGTATTTATTTCTCCATTATATAACATAATATTTAAGTTATCATTTACTTTAACATCTTTTATATCTTTTAGTATATGAGAGTTAAGAGTAGTTATAGAGTATCCTTTTTTTAATATATTAGTTGGATTAATTAGTTCTAGTTTTTCTTCTAATGTTTTAAGTGAAATTATTTTATCTTTAAATAATTTATATGGATTTGATAATATATGAGATGCTTTTAAGTTTGAAAATCTTTGATTTATTTTACTTAAGTTATTATTTAATATACTATTTAGTTTATCTATATCTTTATCTAATATTTGTTCTTTAACATTATACATACTTAGAGGGTTTTTAATTATATAGTTTTCTTTGTATTTATCTAGTACTGAATTATAATTTTTAATTTTATTATATTCTAAAGTATGTATTCTTGTTTTATAATCATTTAAGTATCTTAATATTTCATCTTTACTAGGGACTACCATCTCAGCTGCACCTGTTGGAGTTGGTGCTCTTAAGTCGGAAACAAAATCACATATAGTAAAGTCTATTTCATGCCCTACTGCACTTACAAATGGAGTGGATGCATTATATATTGCTCTTGCTACTTCTTCTTCATTAAAAGGCCATAAGTCTTCTATAGATCCTCCTCCTCTACCTATGATAATTACATCAAGAGAGGAAGTATCAGCTATATTTATCATTTTTATTAAGTTATCTTTTGCTCCACTTCCTTGAACTAGTGATGGGAACAATATTATTTCTGCGATTGGATATCTTCTATTTATAGTAGAAATTATATCTCTTACAGCAGCGCCTGTTTGAGCGGTAATTACTCCTATTCTTTTTGGAAGTCTAGGTAAAGCTTTTTTATGAGATGTATCAAATAATCCTTCTTTATTAAGTTTATCTTTTAATTCTAAGAATTTTTGATTTAAATCTCCTTGCCCTGCTTCTTTCATAGAACTCACTATAATCTGATAAGATCCCCCTACTTCATAAACGCTTATCTTTCCTTTAGCTTCTACACTCATTCCATCTTTTGGAGTAAAACCTATTGAAGTTGCATTAAAATAAAACATAACAGCACTTAATTTAGAAGTAGAATCTTTTAAACTAAAGTATAAGTGTCCTCTAGTATGAACTTTTAAGTTACTTATTTCTCCTTTTAAAGTTATATCTCCTAGAAATAAATCATTATCTATTATGTTCTTTATATATTTATTAACTTCACTTACACTAAGTATTTCGTCCTTATTCATCTTTTACCTCATTATTAAGTATTTCATCTAATACGGCATTTATAAGTTTAGTAACTTTTTCATCACTATATTTTTTAGATAATTCTATACCTTCATTTATACTAACTATGTGTGGGGTATCATAAAACATAAGTTCAAATGTACTTAATCTTATAATAGCTTGGTCTATAAGACCTAATCTAGATGTATTCCATTCTTTCATATATTTATTTATAGTTTCATCTATTATATCTTCTTTTTCTAGTACTCCATAAACTATATCACTTAAGAATTTATTTTCTACTTCATAGTTTTCCTTTATTACATCTTCTATTATATATCTAATATTATCTTTTCTATATAAGTATATTTGATAAAGAATTATCATAATTTTTTCTCTAAGTTCTGTTCTACTTTGTTTCATTTTCATCACCTTTTTTAATTATACAATAAAAGAAGTGATATTTCTATTCACTTCTTTTATATTTACAAATAAAACTTTTTTATATTTCTTCTTTAGCATCTACTGCAAAAGCTTTTTCACATTTCGCACATTTATATATTACTTTATCTATTGTTCCTCTTTCATTCATAGTGCTGCTCATATAATCTAGAGTATTCCCTCCACATGTTGGACATAAACCATTAAATCCTATAATTGAAGGATCCATTATTTCTCTATGAGTTGGAAGATATTCTTCAAAGTCTTCTCTTTTCATTAAAGAAATATTTTTACATTCCATACAAGTACAATATAGCATTTCTCCAGATAAAACAAATTCCATTTTAGGACTACCACATTCAGGACAATATCCCATAAATTTATTATATTGATTCATATTATTACCTCTATATCAATTATAACATATTTATTATAACTGGAGTTAATATTAATAATAAAAGAATAGGAATAAAGAATATTACAGATATTACACTTACTTTTATAGGCATTTTAGCAATTTTAGCTTTAGTTTCTTGAAGTTTCTTTTCTCTTAAGTAATCTACTTGATTATATAAAGTTTCTATAATAGAACCTCCAAATATATTGGATTGAGTTATATTTAATATTACATTATTTATAGTATCTGATGGTATTCTTTTTTTCATATTATTTAATGCTTCAGTTAAAGTCTTACCATATTTTATTTCTTCTAAAGCACTACCAAATTCTTTAGATAATTCACTATCTATATTTTTTACTGTAGTATCTAAAGCTCCTTTTAAGTTTCTTCCACTTTCTAAAGATAAAGTTAATACTTCAAAGAAGAATAAAGCTTCATAATCTAGTTTAGAAGTTCTTAATTTAATTCTAGCATCTATAAATATATATTCACTTCCAAAATAAAATATTAAAGTAAATATAGGGGCATAAATAAATCCAAAGTCTTTAATTAAAAGACATAAGAAGAATATAGACATAGAAATTACAAATCTAATATTAAGAAAAGTAATAGCGTCTAATTTATTATAAATTCCTAATAATGAGACTTTCTTTTTTAACTTTTCTACTGAAGTAGATGAATAAATTTTTTCAATTAAACTTTTATTTTTCATTTATATCATCACCTTTACTATTTTTTTAATTACTAATATATATAAAACATATAATAAAAATACTAGAAATAATACTATTAATCCCATTTCTGTTTTATATAGAGGTTTAAAGTAATCTTTATTTAATATAAATATCACTGCGTACATAACAAAAGGTAATACTAATAGTATTCTATATACAAACATTGAAGATGATGTAAGAGTTTTAAGTTCATTATTTAGTTTCTTTTTATCAAAGAATTCTCTTTCAATAGATGCAAAGACTTTTACTATATTTCCTCCTGTTTTATTAAGTAATGTTAATGATGTTGTAATATATTTAGCATCTTCTAATTTAACTCTTTCATAAAATCTATTAAATACTACTTCTGTAGATAAACCATAAGTCATATCTAAACTAATCTTTTTAAATTCATCACTAATAGATCCATCTAATTCAGTTTTAACTAGTTCTATAGCTTGCATAATACTTCTACCACTCTTAAATGCATTATTCATTATTATTATAGCTTTTAATAAATCATTTTCTATTTCTTTTCTTCTTCTTTTATAATCTATTTGAACAAATAAATCTAAAATAAAGAATCCTATTAAAAAGCTAATAAGTAATCCTCCTATATTAATAGCAGTATATTGAAGTGTAGTTCCTATTAAATATAATAGTACAAGGAAAAATCCAATAAAGAATTTTATTGATATATAGTCCATTCCTGTTTTTTTCTTCATTTCTTCATATTTAATATGTTTTTCATAAATAGTTGAATATTTTCTTAGTATAGATATTTTATTTAATATTAAAGATACTTTATGTATAAAGTTAAAGAAGAATTCATTAATTCTATCCATAAATGAAGAGTTATCTATGTTTTTTGTTGAAAGCGTATATTTAGAATATTTACGTTCTAAAGCTATATTATGTCTAGTAATTAAGATATAAGAAATTGCACCTATCAAAGATAAGATAAGTACTATTTGTATTATAAGTAGACTTAATATTACGCTTCCTTTCATTTTTATTTCTCCTTTTCTTCTTTAACTGCTTTCCCTGTAAATATATAATCTAAGTCAAAAGATCCTCTAGATTTAATCTTAGATAGTATCTTAGGTATAAAGTTATATCTTACAAATTCCCCATTAACTTCTCCTGTTTCAGTAAGTCCATGTTGAACGAATGCAAAGATATCTTTTAGTACTATGTCTCCATCTTTCATTCCTGTTACTTCAGATATACTAGCTACTTTTCTTCTTCCATCAGCGAGACGTTCTATATCTATAACTATATCTATAGCGTTTGATATATATTCTCTTACTGCTTTTATTGGTATATCTAATCCTGCCATTAATATCATTGTTTCTAATCTATTTAAAGCATCTATTGGTCCATTAGCATGTAGAGTAGATAAAGATCCATCATGTCCAGTATTCATAGCTTGTAACATATCAAATGCTTCTTTACCTCTTACTTCTCCTACTATAATTCTATCAGGTCTCATACGTAGAGAGTTTTTAACTAAGTCTCTTATAGTTATTTCTCCTTCAGAATCATAATTCATAACTCTTGTTTCTAAAGATATTACATGTTGTTGTTGAAGTCTTAGTTCAGCGGCATCTTCAATAGTTATAATTCTTTCATGATCTCCTATAAAACTACTAAGTACGTTTAATAGAGTTGTTTTTCCTGATCCAGTTCCTCCAGCGACTATAATATTTAGTTTAGCTTGTACACAAGATTCTAAGAATCTTGCCATAAAAGGAGTCATAGTTCCAATTCTAAGAAGATCATCTATTGTCTCTATACTTGTTTTAAATTTTCTAATAGTAACGACTGGTCCTCCTATACTAAGAGGAGGTATAACTGCATTTATTCTAGAACCATCTTTAAGTCTTGAATCTACCATTGGATTAGATGCATCTATTGTTCTTCCTAAAGGTTGAATCATTCTTTGAATAGTTCTAATTATATGTTCATCATTAATAAAAGATATAGTATCATCTTTCATTAATTGACCATCTATTTCTATATATACTTCATTTGGAGCGTTTACCATTATTTCTGTTATATTTTTATCACTTAGTAATTCTGTAATTGGTCCATATCCATTAATTTCATTATCTATTAAATGAAATATATGACTTCTTTCTAAGTTAGATAAATCATATCCTTCTAGGGACGAATCTATTTCATTATTAATAAATTCAGTTAAAGAGTCATCCTTTGGTATTTCATTATCTATTAAGTTTTCTATTATTTTAGTTCTAAGTTTATCTAAGAGATCTTTATCTTTAAATATTTCATAATCTGTAGGGACAGAATGAGCTTCTACATTTGCATTATTTACTTCAAAGATACTTTTTAAACTATTTTTCTTTTTCATGAGTATCCTCCTTAAATGTAAAATCTTCTATTATTTTTTCTAAAGTTTTAGTATCTTGTCTACTCTTTTTATATACATTATTCTCTAGTATTGGTATTTTATTATTTATTATATAAGATGTTATATTTTTAATAAAAAATTCATGAGTTAATGTATAAGTAATAGGAGACGCTATTATCTTTTCCATATCAAATACGGAATAATAAGGATCTTTAAAGTCATTAGACATATTAAGTAGAACTTTAAAGTTATCCATTTCATTATCTTTAAATATAGATATTATATTTCTTAAGTTCTTTAAATGAACTGCATCATTAGTAAGTACAAATAATATTAAATCTGCTATATCAAGAGTTACTACATTTATATCATCTAAGACACTTGATGAATCAAGTAAAATAATATCATAAAATGAATGAACTCTTTCAAGTACTAGTTCTACATATCTTGAACTTATTTTATTTCCTTGTCTAGGGTCTTTAGGTGCACATAAAATATCTATGTTTTCATTATATTTATAAACATAGTCTTTAACACTTGAAAATCTATTATTAGTTGCATCATCAATGAATTGAAATATTGTTTTATTAATATCTTCATCGATAAGCATAGATATTCCTCCACCTACCATATCTAAGTCCATTAATAAAACTGAAAGTCCTTTTTTACTTGCAATTCCAGCTAGATTAAGAGCTAGAGTAGTTTTACCTACTCCACCTTTTGGACTATAAATATATAAAGTTTTCCCCATTCTTTTTTCCATTTTATCACTTATCCCCTACAGTACTTTACTTTTATATCATAATACTTTTTTCCTATAACATTTCCAAATACACTATCTATTCTATACTCAATTATATCACATTTTTTTGTATCTGTAATAATACTTTTATTACTAAGAATTTCTATATCATTAATTTTAAAATATTCTTTAATATCTTTATTATCCTCAATAGATGATTTTAACAATGATTCTCCTTTAATATGAGAGTTTAACATAATTCCTGTATCTATTATGAAAGCTGCTAAAAGAAGAAAAGCTGGAAGTAAAACAATAAATATTACTAATGATTGTCCTTTTTTATTCATAATATATCACTCTATCTATAGATACTACATATGGATTTTTAAGTATTAGATTAAGCCCTGGAGTTATTATGTTTAAAGAAGAAGTTAATGTAAAACGTATATATTTATTATTTTCATTTTTAATTTTTATAGAATACGATTCATTATTTTCTTTCATAAATTTATTTATTTCTTCATATGTTTTACCAGATTTATATAACTCTACAACATCTTCTGTTATATTTTCAAGACTACTTTTGGTATTAATTATTCTACCAAAGTCAATAAGTCCGAATATAAGAATTAATAGAACTGGTAAAATAATTACAAATTCAACTAAGGCTTGTCCCTTTTTATTTTTTCTCATATTCAACTCCTTTGTTATTCCTTAATGTTTTTTAATTCATATTTTCCACATATTAATTCTACATTAATGTTTTTGTTTTTATATTGTACTCTACCAATACATTTATTCCCTCTTATAGAGATTTCTTCAATATATTTATTATCTATTAAACTTTGTAAAGTTATTATATCATCATAAATTGGATTATTTGAAGGATCTATAGTTGATTTTAAAGGACATGTAAGGGAGACAGATATTGGATTAAAACAATAGTCTTCAAAATATAAAGAGGCTGCTTCTTCTACTTCATTTGATTGTATTTTTAATGTTTTTTCTGTACTTGAGTTTAATATATTTATAGTAGTTGGTACAGTTATTCCAACTAAAACTGCTAAAAGTGCTATTACTACTAATATTTCTACTAATGTAAAACCTGAAGTATTTAATTTCATCACTTACCTCTTTCTTTTATTTATAATTATCTGTTTGATAGCTGTATTTATTACATGTTAATAAGACACCTATATCATTTCCATTTACTTTAATATTGGCACTACATTGTTCTCCTCTTATTTTTATAGGATCAATAAACTTATTATTTATTAATGTATCTAAAGTGATATTTCCACTATACTTTACAATATTATTAACTGATAATGGTGTTAGTTCTATAGGACAAGAAACAGATGTATTAAATGAATTCTTACAATTTTCTTCAATTAATAGTCTTGTAGAAGAAACTATTTCTTCAGTTTGAAGTTTAAGTGTTTTATTTGTACTATCATTAAGTAATTTTAAACTAATAGGAAATGTAATTCCAGTTAAAACTGCTATAATAGCGACTACTACTAATATTTCTGTTAAAGTAAAACCACTTTTATTCTTTACAATATCCATCTCCGGGTTTTGCTCCCTTCACATACTCTTGATTAACTATACTACAACTAGTTTTAGTTAAAGCGTCTTTTAAATAACCTCCAAAAAAATTAACAAGTGCTATTGCGATTACACTTATGAGAGCTATTATCAATATATACTCTGTTAGTGCCTGTCCATTTTTGTTTTTCATATGTTTTCACTCCTATTATTGATATGTTTATTTTATAAAATAATTAGTAATTTGTCAAATTAATATGATAGAATAAATGTAGGTGAATATAATGTATATTATAATAAATAATGAGAAAATTAATATTGATAAAGCAGATAGTTTTTTTAAAAGATTAAAAGGACTTATGTTTGTACATAATTATAAAAATTGTCTTCTTATATCTAAATGTAATAGTATTCATACTTTCTTTATGAAATTTAATATTAATATTGTTTTTTTAGATAAGAATTATAAAGTATTAAAATTAATAAATGATCTTAGTCCATTTAAAATAATATTTCCTGTAAAAGATGCATACTATACTTTAGAAACAAAAAAAGAGATTTTACCTTATATTAAAGAAGATGATATTTTAAATATAAAAGATTGACACCACCTATAATATAAGGTAAAATTGTACTTGCGGATGACAAACGGAGTAGTACTCAAGTGGCTGAAGAGGCGCCCCTGCTAAGGGTGTAGATTGGGAAACTGATGCGAGAGTTCAAATCTCTCCTACTCCGCCAATATAAGAAATAAAACTTCCTAAAAAATATTAGGAAGTTTTT
>JAVXDN010000035.1:0-8524 GCA_036658935.1 Bacilli bacterium
AAAATAAAACTATAATAAATTCTTTATTTATAGGAAAAATAACTCAAATCCAACTCTAAGAAATTCTTATTTCTTAGAGTTTTATATATTTTTTTATATTTATAATTATCTTTTCTTTTTTTCTTATATTTTGATATAATGTTAATAGAGGAAATGAGGGAATTATATGTTTGATGATAATGAAATAAAATTAAGGATGGAAAAGGTTATAGATAATTTAGTAGCTAAATATACAACAGTTAGAGCTGGTAGAGCTAATCCTAATATATTAAATGGAATTATGGTTGAAGCTTATGGAGTATTAAATCCAATAAACTCTATAGCATCAATTTCTATACCAGAAGCTAGACAATTAAATATTAAGCCTTTTGATAAAGGAAATCTTAAAAATATAGAAAAAGCTCTATATGCTGCAGACTTAGGTATGAATCCAACAAATAATGGAGAAATATTAATACTTAATTTTCCTGCATTAACAGAAGAAACAAGAAAGACTTGTGTTAAACAAGCTAAGGAAATGACTGAAGAAGCTCATATCGCTTTACGTAATATTAGACAAGATGCTAATAATGATGTAAAAAGAGAAAAGTTTCCAGAAGATGAAGAAGATATGTATATGGAAGTTATACAAGAATTAACTACTAAATATAATAAAAAAATAGATGACTTATTTAAAGAAAAAGAACAAGAACTTATGACAGTATAGGATATTTATGCTATAATATAATTAATCTTTAAAGGATTAGTAATTACAAAACACAATTTATTAGGAAGACTAACATATAACTGAAAGCTTAGTTTAAATTAAAAGTAATGAATTCACCTTTATATAAAGAACGTAACTAAGGCGTTAACTAGAATTAAGAGCATAAAACTAATACTTTATGAATTAAGGTGGTACCGCGAAGTAAATTCGTCCTTATATTTGTAAGGTTTTTTTGTTTATTTTAGAAAAGGAGAAGAAAAATGAAAGAAAGAGTAGAGCTATTAAAGCATGAATTTGAAGAAAGAGAGATTAAATCTTTAGAAGACTTAGAGAAATTAAGAATTGAATATTTAGGTAAAAAAGGAATAATAACTGGATTATTAACAGAATTATCACTTCTTAATAATGAAGAGAAAAAAGATGCAGGTAAAGAGATAAATGAATTTAAAGTATATGTAACTTCTTTCATTTCTTCTTTACAAGAAGAAATGAAAAGAAAAGAATTATCACTTTTATTAGAAAAAGAAAGTATAGATGTTACTCTACCTGGAACTTCTATATCCTCTGGATCTCCGCATATTATAGAAAAAATAATTGAAGAATTCGAAGAATATTTTATTTCATTAGGATTTAATGTAGTAGAAGGACCAGAAGTAGAGAGTGATTTATATAACTTTGAAATGCTTAATTTACCTGTTGGACATCCTGCTCGTGATGCACAAGATACATTTTATATAACACCTAATATGCTTCTTAGAAGTCAAACATCTCCAGTACAAGTAAGAACAATGCTTAGTAATGTTGAAAAAGGACCTTTAAGAATTATATGTCCTGGTAAAACATATAGAAGAGATAATGATGACGCTACTCATTCTCATCAATTTACTCAAATAGAAGGTTTACTTATTGGAGAAGATATTAGTTTATCTGATTTAAAAGGAATTGTAACATCTCTTATGAAAAAAATATTTGGAGATAAGGTAGAAAGTAGATTTAGACCAAGTTTTTATCCTTTTACTGAACCTTCAGTAGAAGTAGATATAAGTTGTTTTAATTGTAATAGTAATGGATGTGATATATGTAAACATACTGGATGGATTACAGTAGCAGGAGCAGGTATGGTACATCCTAGTGTATTAAAAGGATGTGGATATGATACAGAAAAATATACAGGCTTTGCATTTGGTTTTGGAGCTGAAAGACTAGCAATGCTTAAATATGGAATTAATGATGTAAGAATATTATATTCTAATGATTTAAGAACATCATCTGATTTTAATAAAAGGAGAGATTAATTTATGAAAATTAGTACTAATTGGATAAATGATTTTGTAGATATCAAAGATGAAAACTTAAAAGAACTTGCAGAAAAAATCACAAGAGCTGGAGTAAATGTTGAAACTGTAAGTGGAGGAATAGATACTACTTACCTTTGTGTAGGAGAAATTATAGAATCTCATGATCATCCTTCTTCAGATCATTTACATATATGTAAAGTAGATGTAGGTAAAGAAGTATTACAAATTGTATGTGGTGCACCTAACGTAAGAGATAATTTAAAAGTAATAGTTTCTTTAGTTGGAGCATCTCTACCTAACGGAGTAACTATTAAAAAAGGAATGTTTAGAGGAGTAGAATCTAATGGTATGTTATGTGCTTTAAGTGAACTTGGAATGACTGACTTAATAGAAGGTGGAATCCATGAATTACCAGAAGATTCAATTATAGGAAGTGATCCTTTAAAATATATAAATGTAGATACTATATATACTCTTGATTTAAATCCAAATAGAAATGATTGTTTATCTCATATAGGTTTTGCTTATGAAGTAGCGTCTGTACTTGGGAAAAAAGTAACTCTTCCAGATAATAAATATAAAGAAACAAATAAAAGTATAAAAGATGAAATATCTTTAAGTGTAGAAACTCCTTCATGTTCTTTATACTTAGCTAAAAAAGCATTAAATGTAACTATAAAACAAAGTCCTGAATTTATTAAAGAAAGACTAATATCTTGTGGTATTAGAAGTATTAATAATGTAGTAGACATATCAAATTATATAATGCTTGAATATGGTCAACCACTTCATTTCTTTGATGCAGATAAAGTAGGGTCATCTGTTCTAGTAAGAAATGCATATGATGAAGAGACTACAATTACTTTAGATAATAAAAAAAGAGAACTTAATAGTGAAGACACAGTTATTACAAATGGAAAAGAAGTAATCGCTATCGCTGGAGTTATGGGATGTTTAAACTCAGATATTTCTGATAACACAAAAAATATATTAATAGAAAGTGCTATATTTGATAATTTAAAAAATAGAAACACTTCAATTCGTTTAGACCTAAGAAGTGAAGCATCATTAAGATATGAAAAAGGATTAAATTATGAATATACGTATGATGCAATAAATAGAGCATGTTACTTACTAGAAAAATATGCAGATGCATCTATTGAAAAAGATATGTTAGAATATGACAAGCAAGATAAAACACCTAAAACCGCTAGTGTAAATTTAGAGAAAATAAATAAAGTACTAGGAAGTAACTTAAGCCTTGAAAAAGTTAATGATATATTTAATAACTTAGGATTTAGTTTTACTACTAAAAATGATAATTATACAGTAACTATTCCTTTTAGAAGAATGGATGTAAGTATTAAAGAAGACTTAATAGAAGAAGTAGGAAGAATACTTGGATATGACTACATAAAAGAAACTAAAGTTAAAGCTTTATTATCTCCTGGATCATATAATCCAAATACTTTATATAAAAAAGAAATAAGTAAATACTTAAGAAGTTTAGGATTTAATGAAATAAGAACATATTCATTAATATTAAAAGATATTGAGAATAAATATAATTATGAAGGTAGAGAAGTAATAGAACTATTAAAACCAATTAGTAGTGATAGAGATGTATTTAGAACATCCCTTATACCTTCAAGTATAGCAACACTTAACTTTAACTATTATAGGAAAGTAGAAAATATATTTACATATGAAATCGCTAATACTTATTATAAAGAAAATGAAAAATATATAGAAGATGCTAAAGTATGTATAACTGCATTTAATGAATATATAACATCTAATATATCTTCTATACATGTAAAAGCTGACTTTTACTTACTTAAAGGATTAGTACAAAATCTTTTAGAATTCTTAGGATTTAAAAATAGAATAAGATTTAATAAAGAAGAAAACTTATCATTTATGCATAGTGGAATGTGTGCAAGTATAATAATAGATAATGAAAGTGTTGGATTTATTGGTAGAATTAATCCTATAGAAGAAGAAAAAGAAATATATGTATGCGAATTATCTATAACTAAATTAATATCTAAAAAAACTGGAAAAATAAAATATGTAGAACCTAGTAAATATCCAAATATTGAAAAAGATCTTGCATTTGTTCTTCCTAATAATGTAGTAGTAGGAGATGTATTAAAAGAAATTACATCATGTGGAACTAATACACTTAAAAATACATCTGTATTTGATGTATATGATATGAAAGATGGAAATAAAAGTGTTGCATTTCATTTAATATTTGAAGATAAAACTAAGACATTAACTGAAGAAGAAGTAAATAATATAACACTTAAAATTATATCTAAAATAGAAGGGAAATTTAATTCGAAATTAAGAAATTAAATAAGGGGGAGTTATGAAAAATTATGCTAAAAGATTAAGAAAAGAATTAACACACCCATCATGTAAAGATATTCATGATGGCTTGTGTGCTGTACCTAATAAAGATATAGAATCAAAATTAAAAAATGCATCAATAAAAGATGAAGGAGCAGTTAGTTCATTAACATATATAATGGATATAGGCTCTATATATGAATTATTAGATTCAAGATTTACAGAAGTATTAAATGAAAGATTAACTAATAAAAAATACAGAAGAATAAAATTAATAATTAAAGAATTCCATGAAGCTTATGTAGGGCTAATGCCTAGAGTAGTAGGTCTTCCAGTCGCTGCTTATTCTCACGAAATGGAAATTGCAATTTACTTAGCCGGCAGAATGAATAATTCACTTAATTACATAGGAAACTCAAGTGAAGTAGATAGTATGGAAAGAATAGAAATATGGAATAATTATAAAAAATTATTAATAAGACAAAAAGAAGTAAAAGAAGAAAACTTAGAAATATTATCATCTAGTATAAGTAATTTATGCAATGATAGAGAAATAATTGAATTAATAAAAGAATATGGACTATCATTACAAAAATTATATATAAATTTAGATGAAGAAATACAAGAAATACATAATAGAACTTTAGAAATGGTAATAAATAAAGGCGGAGTACAAATATTAGAATATGTTGCTGCAAGTCTTAATATGGCAAAAGCTATTGAAAGATTAGAATTAAAAGAAGAAACAAAACAATCTTATTTACGACTTACAATATAAATATTGATTTATTATTCATAAAACAGTATAATGGATTTAGTAACTAAGGAGGAAATAAATGAACGCAGGAATGATAGTTTTAATAGTAGTAATAGTCTTAATAGTAGTATTGTTGTTATTTTGTGCAGTAACTTATAATTCACTTATATCTTATCGTAACAGAGTAAAAGATCAATGGTCTCAAATAGAGGTACAATTAAAGAAAAGATTTGATTTAATACCTAATTTAGTACAGACAGTTAAAGGATATGCAACACATGAAAGCAAAACTTTAGAAAATGTAGTTAATGCTAGAAATATGTATGCAAATGCTAAAAATCCTGACGAAGAAATAGATGCAAGTAACATGTTAACTAGTGCAGTATCTAAACTATTCGCTTTGTCTGAATCATATCCAGATTTAAAAGCTAATGCTAACTTTATGTCATTACAAACAGACTTAAAAGACATAGAAGAAAAAATTGCTTTTTCACGTCAATTCTATAATGATACTGTTTTATCTTTAAATAATAAGATAGAACAATTCCCATCAAATATAATTGCAGGATTATTTAAATTTAAATCTGAACCATTCTTTAAAGCTGAAGAAGAAGCAACACAGAACGTAAAAGTAGAATTTTAAGCTTACATAATTTGTAAGCTTTTTTTAGGAGGAAAGATGAAAAAATTATATAAAGTATTATTTATATTATGTTTGTTGCTAATACCGATTTTTAAAATAAATGCTTTAGAGAGTAGAGCAGTAGATTATAAAATAGAACATTTTTATATTAAAAGTGATATGGATATGGCTGGAAACTTAAATGTAAAAGAAATCATAGGAGTAAAAGGATCATTTAATGGATATAAAAGAGATTTAGAATTTAATTATAATACTAAGTCTAACTTTACAGGAACTAAAAAAGACTTTGAAAGTAATATTATATATTCTCCTACTAATATAGATGGAATAAAAGTAGGTAAGATAGATTGTGGTAATAAACCATCAATATCATGTTTTAATAATAAACCTGAGTTTTTTACGTTATCAGAAAATCTAAATAATGGAGATAAATCAAAGTATAGTATTTCTAGGAATAATGGGAATATAAGTATTAAAATGTATAATGAAACGTACAGAGACATAACATATTTTTATATAGAATACTTAGTTGGAAATGCTGTAGTGATACATAATGATGTAGCGGAGTTATATTATAATTATATAGGAAAAGGATTTGCTGATGATATAAATGATTTAGAAATATTATCACTTCTTCCTGATTCAACAGAAGAAAATATTAAAATATGGGCACATGGTCCTCTTAATGGAGAAAGTAAAAGAATAATTGATGAAAAAAACGAAAAATTATCTTTAGGAGCTCAATTATTAGTACCTAAATTAAATGCATATAGTCCAGTAGACTTAAGAATGACATTTCCTCATGATTTAATAATGGTAGATCATCCATTCTTAAAGAAAACTAATACAGAAGCTTTACCTAAAATATTAGAAGTTGAAGGCTCTAGAGCAGATGCAGCTAATAAGAGTAGAACTAAAAGTAAAGTAATAGTAATAACTACAAGTGTATTTGGAATAATATATGCTTTAGGATTAATACTATCATTTACATATATTTATCTTAAACATGATAAAGAATATCGTTCAAACTTTAAAAATAAATATAATAGAGAATTTATAAATGATTATGATGTAGAGTCTATAGAATATCTATTTAATAAAACAATTACAGCTAATGCGTTTAGTACTAGTATATTAAACTTAATATATAAAAAAATAATTAAAATAGAAGAAATAAGTAAAAAAGATTATAAATTAATAAAAGTACCTAATACAATTTATAGTGAAAATGAAGGAATAATTATAGATACATTATTTGAAGATATAGGCAACGGAAAAGAAGTATTATTAAGTGATATAAAAAAATATGCTAAAAAGACATCAACCCTTGGTGTAAATAATTTCTTGAATTCATATAATAAATGGGTGAAACATGTAACTGAAAGCTCTAAAGAACTTAATTTCTATGAAGATAATGGAAAACTTAAAGCAGGATTTCTATTATATGGAATTATAGGATTTATATTTATATTTATTCTATATAATATAGGAATAAAACCATTTGTATTAGTGATTATAGGAATTATATTAATTGCATATATGCTTTATGTAGGTTTATTTACTAGAAGAAGTATTAAGGGAAATGATGACTATGTTAAATGGACTGCATTTAAAAGATTTCTATTAGATTTTGGTAGATTTGATGAAAAAGAATTACCAGAAATAAAACTATGGGAAAGATATTTAGTTTATGCATCTATATTTGGAATAGCAGATAAAGTACAAAAAACTATGAAAATTAAATTTGAACAAATTAATCCTAATTATAGTGTAACTCCGGGAGATATAATGTTTGATTACTTTATGTTTTCATCGTTTGCACCAACTATAAATGCATCAGTTGCATCTTCTGTTAGTACTGCTATAAGTTCAGTACAAGCAGCTTCATCTTCATCTTCAAGTGGTTCAGGAGGAGGAGGAGGTTTCTCTTCTGGAGGAGGCTTCGGTGGTGGAGGAGGTGGAGGCAGTGGCTTCTAAAGCTAACGTAAAATATGAATTTAATGTAACTTATACTAAAGAAGACTTTATAAAATTAAATAAATTCTATATATTAAAATTACATAGTTTTAAATTCATATATTCTATCCTTTTATTCGCTTTACTTATAATTGGAGTCGCTATATATGGTAAATCATATATGGTAATACCATTTATTATAGGATTTGTAGTAGCATATCCAATAATTATATACTTTACTATAAAAAGTAATAGTAAAAAAGCATATGAAACAAGTAAAGAATATAATGGACTTAAATATGAATTTAAATATTATGATAAATACTTTGAAGTAAATGGAGAGAAAAGTAAAGGTAAAATTAATTATGAAACAATAACCCTAATAGTAGAAAACACTAATTACTTATATCTATTTATTGATGAATCTCAATGCTTTATGATAAATAAATCTTCTTTACCTAATATTAAATTTATAGAATTTATAAAAAGTAAATCTCATTGTAAATATAAAAGTTATAAATAGGCTAAACTTAAATGCTTAGCTTTTTTTATAGCTTTCTTACACAAACAAAGTTTTACCTTGAAATAAAAACGGGGGGGGATAATTATTAATAGATAAGAGTAAAATATTAGGAATTAAAGACATCTATCTTACACTAGATCAATCTTCATAGTTCTTATATTTTACTTTCATCTAATAAAAGAGGTGTAAGGATGAAAGTACTTAAAAGATTTAAAACTAAATATATAACATTACTAGGAATATCAGTTCTATTTAGTGTAGTAACTTTAGTCTCATATTCTCTATT
>JAVXDN010000036.1:0-5807 GCA_036658935.1 Bacilli bacterium
TATTCCGCTTACTAAAAACATAATACATAGCGCTATAAAGTTTAATATACCTATTACTTTATAATTAAACAAATTTACTAAATATAATAAACTTACTACTACTAAATAGATAAATAAACTTCCATAAGTAATTCCTAAAGTCTTTAAAATTTCTTTTTTTATTTTAATCACCTAATAAATAATATGCTTATGTTTAAAAAAATATGAAAACTATCATAATAATATTAGGGGATGAAAATAATGGAATTATTAATAGTTTTATTTCGTACAGTATTTTTCTATTTATTTATAGTTTTTATATTTAGAATAATGGGTAAAAGAGAAATAGCTCAATTATCTGTACAAGATTTAGTAGTAAGTATCTTAATAGCAGAACTAGTCGCTATTAGTATTGAAAACTCAGGTGATTCAATGTTACTTACAGTTATACCTATTTCTGTACTAGTAATATTTGAGATGTTACTGGCTTTTATTTCACTTCATTTTCCAGTATTAAAAGATTTCATTGAAGGTAAACCTTCTGTTATAATTAATAAAGGCAAACTTAATTTTAAAGAAATGATAAAACAAAGATATACTTTAGATGATTTATTACTTGAACTTAGAACTAAAAATATTAGATCTATTAATGATGTAGAATATGCTGTACTAGAAAATAATGGAAAACTTTCTATATTTAAATATAATTTCTTAAAGTTAGATAGTTCTTTTCCTTTTCCTCTTATATTAGATGGTAAAGTACAAAATGATACTTTAAAGTATATGCATAAAGATATTAGATATATAGAAGAGATCTTAATTAAAAATAATGTTTCATTAAATCAAGTTTTTTATGCCTTTGTTAAAGGAAATACTCCTTTTGTTATTAAAAAAAGTGATTTAGTTAATAAATAAACTATTTAAAAGTTTTTTTAATACATCTGATATTTAATATAGTAGATACTATTATATTTATAGAAGTCGCTATTACAACTCCATAAAGACCTATTTTAAGTAGAGATAAAAGAAATATTAGAACTAATCTTATAGAAGAACATACAAGAGTAGTATACATACTTTCTTTTGATTTATTTAAAGCTTGCATTGCATTAACTATAGGAGTATCTATAAAGTAAAAGACAACAACAAATGCAAGAACTCTTACATAAGATGAACCTTCTGTAGTATTATATATAAGTTTTAAGAAATATGTTGGGAATATAAATAGAATAGTTGATGAAATTAATCCTATTATAAATGAAAGAATAACTATTTGTTTTATTCTTTTTTTGCATTTATTTATTTTCCCTTGACTATATAATGAAGAAACTTCAGGTATTAAAACAGTAGATATAGATATTGAAAAGAAATGAGGAAGAAGAAGTATAGCAAAAGCGTATCCATTTAATATACCATATTCATTTATAATAAAAGAAGGACTATATCCTACAAATAGTAAAGTAGAGGTAAGTATTATAGGTTCTAAAAAGTAAGTAATAGATGAAACTATTTTACTAGATGTACTAGGTATACAAATACTTAAAATATCTTTTATATCTCTTTTACTTGGTTTTAAGTCTTCATAAGTTATACTGACTCCTTTAGGAAGAAATAGAAGCATCACTATAATTGAAGATGTTTCACTTATTACATTAACCGCTATTATAAGACAAATCGTGTATATTAAACTAATACGTAATACTAAAGGAATAAATATAACTAGAAGTATTATTCTAACTATTTGTTCTACTATATTGGATGTAATATAAGGTATCATTCTTTGTTTACCCCAAAAGTATCCTTTAATAATACTAGAAAGACCAACAAATGGAAGTGTAAGAGCTATAGATAAAATAGGATAATAAAGTCTAGGTTCATGAAGAAGATTATTAGATAATATTGGAGAAATTAAGAATATAATAAAAATAACTATAATATTTAATATTAAAGATACAGGAATAATAGAAAATATTAACTTTTTACTACTTCTTTTAGGAGTAGAAACAAGTGCAGATATCGCGATTGGGAAAGAGAGAATAGCTGTTACAGTAAATAATGAATATGTAGGAGATATTATGCTATAAAGACCTATACCTTCTGTTCCTATATATCTAGTTACTATTATTTTCAATATAAAACCTAAGAACTTAGAGAATGATCCTCCAACTAATAATATAAGCGTTGATATAAAGAATTTATTACTTTTTAGTTTATTTAACATATTTAATAATATGTAGAATATTTTAGTTTATTTACAATAGAGTAAGTTTTTGATATAATATAGAACATTACAAAGAGGAGGGATATTATGTATGAATCTAGTAATATAAAGTATATCTTATATTCTTCATTGGTTTTAAAACATAACATAGAAACTTATGATGAAAAAGAAAAAGCAGAAGCTATTATAAAAGAACTATTTGAGTATACATTATCTTTTATTAATAATGAAAAATCTAATTTATCTTCTTTAGAAGATGCTTTATCTTTAATAGATACAAAGAAAGATAATTTTCTAGAAAAAGATAATTTCTTTAGGTATTATACTTTTGCACTTCTATACTCTTATTCTTTATTTCAAGGATATACTCCATTATGGTTTATTAAAAATGATATTGTTTTATCTCCTGAGTTCGTATTAAAAGAAGACGATACACTTGATAGTATTAATACAAGAATGTTTGATGATCCTAAAAGTATTACTCTCTGTGTACTAGAGGATTTTAAGAAAAGATTTATTAAGAAAGATATTACTTTAAAATTATAATTTTTCTTTTGTAAAACACTCTTAAAAATGATAAAATATATATATACATAGGAGGGGAAAATATGAATAACGTTACACCAAAAATATTATCTGGATTTATGGAACTTTTGCCTGAAGATCAAATACTTTTTAATACTATACTTGATACTATTAGAAATAATTTTGAATCTTTTGCTTATTTACCACTTGATACACCAATTATTGAGTATTCTAGTGTTCTTTTAGCTAAAGCAGGTGGTGAAACTGAAAAACAAATATATAGGTTTAATAAAGGGGATAATGATTTATCTTTACGTTTTGATTTAACTGTTCCACTTTCTAGATATGTAGCGATGCATAAAGAAGAATTAACTTTTCCATTTAAAAGATATCAAATAGGTAAGTCTTTTAGGGGAGAAAGGCCTCAAAAAGGAAGATATAGAGAGTTTTATCAATGTGATATAGATGTAATAGGTAGATCAGAATTAAGTGTTAGATATGATGCTGAAATACCTTCTATTATATATAATATATTTAAGAGTTTGAATATTGGAAAATTTACTATTAGAATTAATAATAGAAAGATATTATTAGGTTATTTAGAAAGTTTAAATTTAAAAGATATATCTAGTGATATATTAAGAATTATTGATAAAATAGATAAAATAGGTATAGATAAAGTTAAGGAAGAAATGAATAACTTATCTATAGATAAAGATAAACAAGAGAGTATTATTTCTTTTATTAAAGATTATACTCAAGAAGAAGTTATAAGCTACCTTAAGAGTTTTAATATAAATAATGATATGTATATTGAAGGAGTTAATGAACTAAATACTGTTTTAGAGTTTATGAAGTCATATAACATACTAAAAGAATATTATAAAGTTGATTTAACTATTGTAAGAGGACTAGACTATTATACTTCTACAGTTTATGAGACGGTACTAGATGATTATTTATCACTTGGAAGTATATGTTCTGGTGGAAGATATAATGATTTAACTGCATTATATACAAATGAGGTTTTACCTGGAGTAGGTATTTCTATAGGTCTTACAAGATTATTTTCAGTATTAAAAGATAATAATATTATTTCTTCTTCAAGAAAGTCAGTCGCTGATATATTACTTGTATCAATAGATAATAATAATTATGATTATATTTTATCTCTTAGCAATACACTAAGAAGTAATAATATAAAAACAGATATATATTATGAAGATAAAGGTATGAAACAAAAGATGAGATATGCAGATAAATTATCTATTCCTTATGTTATAGTAATTGGAGAAGATGAAGTTAATAGTAAAACTGTAACTCTTAAGAATATGATTTTAGGTACTCAAGATAATTTAACTATTGAAGAAGTATTAGAAAAATTTAAAAAGAGATAATTTATATGAAAGATAATAATGCACTAAGATCTATAATTACTACTTATAGAAAAGATATATGGAAGAAGTTCAATGAAGCGATTAATGAATTTTCTTTAATAGAAGATAATGATGTTATAGGAGTATGTATTAGTGGTGGAAAAGATTCTTTTCTCTTATCACTTTGTATGGAAGAGTTAAGAAAGTATGGAAAGATAAATTTTAAAATAATTAATTTACTTATGGATCCTGGGTATGATAAAAAAACTCTTGATAATATTAAAAAGAATGCAAAATTATTAAATATTAATTTAACTATTTTTAAAACATCTATATTTGATATGATTAAAAATGAAAAGAAACCTTGTTATTTATGTGCAAGGAAAAGAAGAGGAGCTTTATATAGCGAAGCGATGAGACTTGGATGTAATAAAATAGCTTTAGGTCATCATTTTAATGATGTAATTGAAACAATTATTATGAGTATTATTTATAATGGTAAATTCAAAACAATGAGACCATTATTAAAATCAAATAATTTTGAAAATATGACTCTTATTAGACCTCTATACTATGTTAGAGAAGAGAGTATAATAAGATGGATGAATTTTAATAAGTTAAATTTTATTAATTGTGCTTGTAAAGTAACAAAAGAAGATACTTCATCACGTGAAACAGTTAAAAATTTAATAAAATATATAAATAGTATTTGTACAGATGCAGATAGTAATATATTAACTTCAACAAAAGATGTAAATTTAGAAACTTTAATTAGTTATAGGGGGAAAGACAAAAATGAATGAGAATGAGCATTTTACTTTAAGAGCTTTAGAAGATGTCACAGTATCTTGTGGACAAACTTCTACTATTAAAACAGAACTTATATATGATATGGATGAATATGATTTATTAATTAATACTGATTATACTTTTCCACCAAATGGATTACTTAGTGTAGTTAGTCCTAAGATAATAACAGATGATTATAAAATAAATATAGAAGTTGGTTTTGAAACTGGATTTAAAAGATGTTTAAGTCCTTATATATATGATGAAAAAAGAAGATGTATGATAATTAAAGCTGGGAATCCAGTTGCAATTGCATATCTATCTAAGAAAAACACAGATGTTTTGAATTTTAAATTAAGTTAAGAAACAGGAGGATATAATTATGCCTACTTATACTTTAGGTACAAAAGAATTAGTTATAAATGCTTTAATAGAAATAAATAGAGTTACTTCAAGAAGAATAATTGATATGAGTGATGTTATTGTATATCAAAATTTATTAAGAAAAAGAATGTTAGAAAATGATATTGAATATATAGATTCTTCAAATAAATATCAATTTGAAGACTTTAAAGAGGAATATAAGGATTACATAGTTGTATTAGAAAAAGAAACAACTATTATATCTCTACTTCCTTGGGTTAGTGAAAAAGATATAGTGAAAAGCATAAGATCACATTTACCAGTAAAATTATTATTATTGTTTTTAAATATGCCTAATCTAGAAGAAGAACTTGATAAATCACCTGAAAGAATTAAATATTTAGAGGGAATACAAGAAACTATAGAACAGGAATATATAGAAACACTTAATCAACATATTTCTTTATATGAAGAAAAAATAGCTTGTGAAAAAAATAAGTTAGAAGAATCCAAGCATATAAAACAACTTAAATTTACAAGAAATTAATACTTAA
>JAVXDN010000036.1:5907-8159 GCA_036658935.1 Bacilli bacterium
ACTTAAATTTACAAGAAATTAATACTTAAGTTTTTATAGATAATGTGTTATAATTAATATACCGGAGGATAACGATAGCCGATAAAAATAAACCGACTATTTAATTTAATAAGGGAGTCAAATTTAAGAGCTGGTGAGAAGACTTGATTTATCAAGAATCCTAATAGTTCTTATATGACACCCACCTCGTCTTGTGCGAGATTTATTAAAATCGATACGTCGTCTCCTCGGGCTTTTTTATAGGAGGAAAATATGTTTTTAGATAGATTTGAGTCTCTTATTGGAGATGATATAAATAAAATCAAAGAATTAAATATATTACTTATTGGAATAGGTGGAGTAGGTGGATATACTTTTTCTTCTTTAGTTAGAAGTGGAGTCAATAATATTACAATAGTTGATCCAGATAAATTTGATATTACTAACTTAAATAGACAAATACTTTCAAATATAAATAATATAGGAAATTATAAAGTATATGAAGCATTAAAAAGAGCTAAGGAAATTAATCCTTATATAAATATTACTGTTATTAAAGAGTTTTTAGATATTAATAATATAGATATTATCTTTTCTTCTAAGTTTGATTATGTAATAGATGCTTGTGATACTCTAAACTCTAAAGTGTTAATAATTAAGAAATGTAAATGTGAAAATATTAAAGTTATTTCATGTATGGGAACAGCTAGAAAGTTAGATGCTTCAAAGTTATCAATATCAAAACTTAATAAAACTACTTATGATAAATTAGCAGCTGTATTAAGAAGTAAACTAAGTACAGAGGAACAAAAATATGTTACAGTTGTTTCTTCTTGTGAGGAAGTTAAAGCTAATAAAGAACTAGGAAGTACTTCTTATGTTCCTGGAGTAGCTGGATTACTTATTACTAATTATATAATTAATGATGTGTTAAAAAAATAAACTTATAAATTTAATAAGTTTATTTTTTCTTTATATTTTGGTTAAATTCATACATATTTTTTTCATATTTATTATTTTTTGGTTTATAAAATTTTATATCTTTAAGTTCTTTAGGAAGATATTCTTGATTAACCCAATAATTAGGATAATCATGAGGATATTTATAATCAGGAGAATCAGTTTTTATATGATTAGGTACATGTCCAGAGTCTCCTTTATTTATTCTAGATATTACGCTATTATAAGCTAAGTATGCTGAATTACTTTTAGGACTAAGAGCCATTTCAATAACTGAACAAGATAGGGGCTTACTAAGTTCTGGATAACCTAAACGAATAGATGCTTCAATTGATGAAAGTACTCTAGGAGGAAGAGTCGGATTAGATAACCCAATATCTTCATAAGCGATTACTAAAAGTCTTCTATAAATTATATCATAGTCTCCAGCTTCTATTAATCTAGCAAGATAATATAAAGAAGCATCTACATCACTTCCTCTAATACTTTTTTGTAAAGCACTAATTAAGTCATAATGACCATCTTCATTTTTATCTCCAATAATTATTCCTTTTTCTCCTATTTCTTTTAAATTTTCTATATTAAAAACTGGACCAAAACTATAATAACAAAACTCTATTAAATTATAAGCATGTCTTAAGTCTCCATTACATAAAGAAGATATATAATCTATAGTTGTTTTAGATAAAGATAAATCTTTCTTTACCTTTTTTATATTATTTATACCTTTTTTTATATCTTGAACATCTAAAGATTTTAATTCTAGTAACTCACATCTACTTCTAATAGCAGGATTTATAGAATGAAAAGGATTAGATGATGTAAGTCCAATTAATGTAATTAAACCACTCTCAATATATGATAAAAGAAGGTCTTGCTTATCTTTATTCATTCTATGTATTTCATCTACTATAAGTATTAAACCATTATACATTCTAGCTTCTTCAAATACTATTTCAAAGTCTTTTTTTGAATTAATAGTAGCATTTAACATTCTATACTTCTGTTTTAAGTCATTAACTAAACATAACGCTATTGTTGTTTTACCTACACCACTAGGACCATAAAAAATAACATTAAAAAGCTTTTTATTTTTAATAAGATTTGTAAGTATTTTATCTTTTCCAATTAAATGAGTTTGTCCAAGTACATTAGATAATGTCTTAGGTCTCATTTCTTCTTGTAATAATGTCATAGTTTTCACCTTTAATAATTTTATCATATAAAATATGGAATTTACACTTCTTTTTAAGTATTTAACTTATAATTGTGAGATAATATATATAGAAAAGGGTAGGAGAAGATGAATAATA
>JAVXDN010000037.1:0-7952 GCA_036658935.1 Bacilli bacterium
AATTATACAAAAATCATGTGATAAAGTAAACAAAAAGGTAAGCAGATGTTACACTTACCTTATATATATACTTTTATTCAGTTCTAAGAGCTTCTACAGGTTCCTTTTTACTAGCAATCTTAGCCGGAATAGCTCCACCAATAAGTGTTAATAATATACTAGTAACTACTAAAATAAGAATATGAACTATATTCATTTGAGCTACATTAGGTAAATCAGTTAACATTTGTAATATAACATTAGTAGGTAAAGTAAGTATCCACGCTATTAATATTCCTATTATTCCAGAAGATAATCCTATTATAAATGTCTCTGCATTAAATACTCTAGAAATATCTTTTTTTCTAGCTCCTAAAGCTCTTAAAATCCCAATCTCTTTTGTTCTTTCAAGGACAGAAATATAAGTAATAATACCTATCATAATAGACGAAACTATTAAAGATATTGAAGAAAATGCTATTAATACAACAGTAACTGCATCCATAATATTTTTTGATAATCCACTTATAAGTTCAGCCATATCATTATATAATATTTTATTATTATTATCTTTTCCTTTATTAAAAGCATCTAAATATTTTAAAATACTATCTTTAGAATCAAAATCTTTAGGATATATAGATATAGCTAAAGGTGAACTATCAACTCCTAAATAAGACATAAATGTTTCTTTATTAGTTAAAGATGCATTAGAAACATTATTTTCTCCCATCATATTAGTTTCTTGCTTTTCTTCATCAATAACAAACTTTTGCCCTGTTAATACATTATAATCCTTTGTATTTTGAACATTTACAATTTTAGAATTCTTATTTTTCTCTATAACATAATTAATAAGTTCATCACTATATGCAAGTCCACTTCCATCAGCAACTTGTTTTTTATCTTTCTTTCCTCTAGCAATACCCACTATTTTTAAAGTAAGAGAAGAAGGACTTTCATACATACCTTTTAAATCATTATTAATAGTGAAAAACGATCCAGTTTCTTTATAAAATTCATCATTAAAAACAACTTTTATTTCTCTACCTAGTAGATCATTAAAATCATATTCTTTCTTCTTTTCATCAATACCTAAAGCTTTAAGTAATTCAGTATTCACTCCATTTTTACTATCTATCATTAATAATAATTCATCTTTATTACTTACATTTTTACCAGCTAATAAATCGAAATTATCTTCTATCATTCCACCACTATCTTTATCCAAATTTTTAGGTAAAGGGCTCACCATTTCCCCACTCATATTAAATGATTTAAACACATCATTATTCTTAACAATAGCATTAATAGAAGTAGCTCTAGTATATCCAATACCAGAAACATATTTCTTATCAAGTTTATCTACATAATCAACATATTCACTAGTTAATATATTAGTATGTGTCATTTCTTCTTGATAAGACTTCTTAGGATATATTTTTTTAACATTTGAATAAGCATCTTTCTCACTCTTACCCATCATTTGATTTTGCATTTGAGAAATAGCATTACTGTCCATTTTCATTGCATTTGAACTTATCATAATTGGTAAAGAAGATAAAGTATTCTTTTGAAACTTATCAATTTGAATATCAAACCCATTTGATAAAGATAATATAAGAGCAATACCAATAATACCAATAGAACTAGCAAAAGCAGTAAGAATAGTTCTTCCTTTTTTTGTAAATATATTTTTTAAAGATAACTTTAATGCAGAAGAAAAATTCATAGATGTTTTCTTAATTACATAAGTATCCTTTTCTTTATCCTTTATATTTATAGGATTAGAATCATTTATAATTTTTCCATCCTTAAGTTCAACTATTCTAGTAGAATACTTATTAGCTAAATCTTTGTTATGTGTTACCATAACTACTAATTTATTTTTAGCAATATCCTCAATTAACTCCATAATTTGTATAGAAGTTTTTGAATCAAGTGCTCCAGTAGGTTCATCTGCCAATATTATATCTGGGTCATTAGCGATTGCCCTCGCTATAGCAACTCTTTGCATTTGTCCACCAGATAATTGATTAGGTTTTTTATGTGCATGATCCTTAAGCCCAACTTTATCAAGAACTTCTAAAGCTTTTTCTTTCCTTTTTTTAGCACTCATACCACTAAGAGTCATACCCATTTCAACATTCTCAAGTACAGAAATATGACCTATTAAATTATAACTTTGGAAAATAAAACCAACACAATTATTTCTATATGCATCCCAATCTTTATCTTTAAATTTACTTGTACTTTTATTATTAATTATCAATTCTCCACTATCATATCTATCTAATCCACCAATAACATTAAGAAGAGTTGTTTTACCACTACCAGATGGTCCAAGTATAGATACAAACTCATTCTTTCTAAATTCTAAACTTATTTCATCTAAAGCAGTTTGCTTAAACTCCCCAGTTGTATATTGTTTACTTATATTTTTTAATTTTAACATTTTTTTATCTCCTCCTATTTATCATATTATAAAATTATACACCTATTCATATAAAAAATCTTTGTAACATTATTCTTTTCACGATAATTTCATTTTATATTGCTTTGCTTCTTCATACTTTAAATCAAATATTATCAATAGTCAAACAATATTCAACAATTTAAAACTAAAGTTTTAATTAACTATAAAATAGAAGTGTTTTAATAATTTATAGCGTATAACTAGTATATAGGGAGGTTATAATACATAAAAAAAACATACAAATTAATGTATGTTTAGGTGTTAAACTAATATTATATAGTCTTAACGTTAACTGCTCTTAACTTATTGTTGTTTTTAGGATCACTTTCAGTATCAAAACTTACTTTTTGTCCTTCAGTTAATGTCTTATATCCATCACTTTCAATTCCTGAAAAATGTACGAATACATCTTCTCCACCTTGATCGTTAGAAATAAATCCAAAACCTTTTTCAGCATTAAACCATTTTACTGTTCCAGTCATCTTGTAGCACCTCCTACCTTATATTTATATTCTATCAAGCTTAAAAAAAGCTCACATATTATTGTAAATCCAACTCTTCCGCATGACTTACAATAACATGTGAGACAGATCGAACCTCAGAATACATATAGAATTATAGCAGTTATTACTATGTAAGTCAAGTTGTATAGACTTTCTTCTCTTATTGTTTACATATATTACTTTTTTATCCTTTTTTTCTTTTTATTATTTTTATCCTTTTTTACAAAAATATCATCTTTTATATCTTTTATAGACTTAAAGAATCTATTAATAAGCCCTTTGTCATTCTCTTTAATAGCTTTTAAAGGTTCACTTTTCTTTTGCAAAAAGTATATAACAGGTCTACTAAATATTTTAGAGAAAAATCTAATAATACCTTTAGTTTCATCTTTAATTCTTCCATAATAAGAATCAAGTGTATCTCTTTGAAAATCCAATATTTTATTGAGTTCATCACTATCATTAAAATATCCACAATGAAAATTCTTCTGTGCAAAAGCTAAAGTCTTTAAATATTTAATATTAAGACCATAAATCTTAAACATATTTATAATAAAATCTCTATATATAGTTCTACATTTCTCTCCACCAGCTAGATTATATATATGCCCCTTTAATTCTTTTGTGTGCTCTATAGAATTCTTTAAAGCTCTAGCAGTATCAATAGTAGATGCTATTTCCATCTTTGTATCAAGTGGCATATGAAACATTAAAGGGTCAATATCTGGTCTTCCCATAATACCAGTAAGTCTAAAAATAGTATAATTTATATGAGCTTCTCTTATTAACTTTTCTGTTTCAATCTTAACAAATGCATAATAATCCCCTTCACTATTCTTAAGTGGATCATTAACAGAAATATATGGATTTTCTACCCTATCTCCATAAACAGAAACTGAAGAAGTAAACACTAGAAAACACTTATCATTATATTTTTTTATTGAAGAAACAATATTCATAGTACCATAATAATTAACTTTTCTTGTAAGTTCTGGATGAGTATCTGCAAGTGGTGGAATAATTGCTGCTAAGTGGATAACTACATCTTTATCAACAATTAATTTCTTCATTAACTCTTCATCATTAATAGACCCATATACCACAGTCACTTTATCTAAAAAAGGTTTAAATCTTTTTCTTGCTTTTTTAGTATCTAAATCTATTATAGTAACATTATATGAAGAATCTTCAGCTAATTGCTTTAAAGCTTCATATCCTATACTTCCAGCTGCTCCAGTAAGCAAAATATTTTTCATTTGTTTCTTCACCTCTTATAATTATATTATAGTCTTTCTAATAAAAAACATCAATTATTTAATTTTATTTATTATATTTTTATGTTCTATACTTCCTAAATGAGAAACATCTTCATACTTATCATAATTATTTATTATCTTCTGTCTTTTAAGTAACAATATTTTCTTAACTGATAAATCAATTCTTTCCTCACTAATTATATTATCTTTTATTAATAGTTTTATATCCTCAATAGCTTTACCTAAATCATTAGGCATTAAAATAATATCAACTCCGGCATTTATAGCTTTTTCATATATTTGAGTTGGGGTATAGTAGTTACTTAAAGCTGCCATATTAACAGCATCAGTTATAATAATACCTTTATATCCTAAATCAGTTCTTAAAATATCATTTATCATAATTTTAGATAAACTAGTAGGTTCATTATTTAATGTAATATTTGGATAACTTATATGAGAAACCATAATCATAGGTACTTCTTCTTGAGCAGCACGAATAAACGGTAATAATTCTACCCTCTTAAGTTCATCAAGATTCTTATATGAAACTACTACACCATTATGTGAATCAGTTAAACTGTCTCCATGTCCTGGAAAATGTTTATAAACAGGTATAATATCATTTTCTTCTAAACTTTGTCCAAAAGTAATACCGTATTTAATAACACTTAATGCATCTCTTCCAAAAGCTCTATAACCAATAGTAGTATTTTTAGAATTAGAAAATATATCTAAACAAGGAGCGAAATCTGTATTAATTCCAAAAACTTTTAATTCACTTGCCATTGCACCTGCAGTTTCTTTAACTAAAGAAATATCATTCATATTACCAAGTCTTAACATAAATGGAAAATTTGTTGCTTCAACATCTCTAAGCGACAAAAGCCTTTGAACACTTCCACCTTCCTCATCAATTCCTATAAAATATGGTATAGATGAAGTCTTTTTAATATTTTTAATAAAATCCAAAGTTTTTTCATATGTACTCATATTTTCACCAAATAATATAAAACCACCTGGTTTATAAGTTCTTAACATACTATCTAAAGTAGAATCATAATCCTCTTTTCTATAAGAAACAACAAACATTTGAGCAACTTTTTCCTCTATACTCATATTATTTATTTGAATAGTAATTTGTTCTTCTATAGTTGGATTAATAGGCTCCGTTTTATTATTACTCTTATTATCACATCCACTAAAAAATAATATAAAACAAATAACAACAACAATTTTTTTCATTTTTCTCCTTGTTAAAAAAAGATTAGCTTATTCACCAATCTCGTATTTCTTGATTAACTTATTAAAGTCATTTACATCAACAATTGAATTAGTTGAATTAATTACTTCCAAAGCTTCTCCGTTCTTAATATAAATAAACATCGGAGCTTTTTTTATCTCATTTTCCTTAGATTTAAAATTTTTCTTTAAAATATTCACATATTTATCATTACCTAAGTTATCACTTACATCTAGATAAACCACATAATCTCTTATTTCATTATCATTTATTGACTTAAGCAATTTCTTTTCCATATTATAAATATTTTTGTTCTTATAACCAACATATAATACAACCTGGTTAGTCTCAGATAATGTTTCACTTAACTCATTTATATTAACTTCACTAATGTTCCCAGTTAAAACAGAGTTATCCGTTTTATTCTGTTTATAAGACTTTATCCAAATATTTATATACATAGTTAAAATCACAACAACAGCTGCTATAACAATTAAATAAATATAATTTTTAAAAGGAATTGTCTTTCTCTCTTCTTTTTTTTTCATGTACACATTATCTCCTAATATTATTTTAACATAACATAAAAACTAATTCAATTTTTAATTCTTGATTTTGTAACATTTCTTTCGACAATTTTCTTACCTCTCCAAAAGATTGAACTATTTTTATATTTAGAATTAAACTCTTCTTGACTCATAGATAAAAACTCATCTTTTATAATTATATCTTTTTCTTCTAAATTGAAATTATCACTTTTAGAGATATTATCATTTAATGGACAAACATTTGAACAAACATCACACCCATATACGCAATTATTAAGTTTTTTTTCTTCATCTAAAGTAATGTTTCTCTTTTGAGTAATATAACTTAAACAAGTATTACCATTTAATATATTATTAGAACCTATAGATCCTGTAGGACAAGCATTTATGCATTTGTTGCATTTTAAACAAGTTTTATTAAGTTTTTTACCATATATAAACTTTGCATCAGTTAATATGACACCTATAAAAAAATATGATCCAAGTTTATCATTAAATAACAAATTGTTTAATCCAAAATATCCAAGCCCCGCATTATATGCAAGAGCTCTTTCATCAAGTTCGTTATTATCAACAAAAATTTCTGATACATATCCTTCATTTAATAATGATGAAGACATAATATCTAATTTATTTTTTAAAACTATATGATAATCTTCTCCCCATACATGTGAAGAAAAATACAAATCATTTTCTTTTAAATTATTTATATAATTTTTAGAATTCTGATAAGACATAAGTACAACAATAGCACTATTATATTTAGAATATTTATTACTTTTAAAAATCTTATCATCTGTTTTTCCAGTTTGAAAAGATGTCTTATATTGAAGTTTATCTTGTTTATTATATATTTCCTCTAAATTATTCAAATAATTAACTGATGTAAAACCAACTTCATCAAATCCAAGCTTTAATCCTAAAGTTATATATTCTTCATTCATACAGATTCCTTCTTCATATATATGATATCATAATTTTTAATAGTTGCAAAAAAGTGTATTCATTTTTTACAAAGTATAATATAAGTAGAGAGGAGAAAATTATGCTTAATAAAATAAATGGTATAGAAAATGAATTTCAATTTGTAAAATATTTAAATAATAAAAAAATAAATGAATTAAATCCTATATTTAGAGAATTATTTGATGATTTATTTTTATGTTTAAATAATAATGATATTGTAAGTGCATGGAAAAATAATTTACCTCAAAAAACAGACTTTTTTATAAAAGTTAATCATGTAATAAAAAGAATAAGTTTAAAAATAGGATCAAAAAACTCTGTACATGTTGAACCTATTAGTGAATTTATACATTTTTTAATATGTAATGAAGTAAAAAAAGATGCAGTAATTGAATATTTAAAATATCATTATGCAGATGGAACTACTAATGGAAAAGGATGTACAAGACTTTCTTCAGTAGAATATAAAGAATTTAATCAAGATAAGTTAGATATGATAAACAAAGAAATAAATAAAATAGATATATTAAAAAACTCTGTATATAGATTTGTATTAATGGGAACAAATAGTGACATTCCTATTGATGCTTTAATATCAGGAAGTATTAATGATTTTATATGGATAAAAAAAGATGAGATAATAGATATAATAGTAGGTAAAAATAATAAATATTCTACAGGTATTCATTTTGGAGCATTATCATGCCAGCCAATGGACAGATGTTTAAATAGAAACCCACTTTACGAAAGTAGAAGATATTGTATACAAATTAAATGGTTTAATTTATTTGATGAAATTATTGAATATAAAAATAATAATATTAATTAACAACACTGTCCCGTGATTATCATTCACTGCTCAAAAAAATTAAAATACATTAACAAAAAAATATAATAGATAAATTAAATAATTTAGAAAAACAAGCCCTAAACAAGACCTAATATAATTTAATTTATTTAATAAAGTATTTTATATAATAA
>JAVXDN010000038.1:0-7772 GCA_036658935.1 Bacilli bacterium
TTAAATTATTTGTGTTATTATTTGTTATGAGTGGTATATATATAGATACATCTTTAATCTGGTATTTACTAGATATAATGATGTTAGTATTAATTATAATAAACACCATAGCATTAAAATTATTAAGTAGAAGAGAAAAATATGATAGGTAACAAATGAAATAAAATACAAAAACTTATAAAAAATCAATATTATTATCAAAAAATAAACAAGATTAAATATATAATGAAAGGAAATGAATGAATACAAAAAACTCTTTAAAAACTGAAACACTAGAAAATTATTATAATCAAATTAATGCATTAATAATAAAATCAAAAGAAAATGTAATTAGAAATATTAATTATGAAATGGTTTTATTGTATTTTGAGATAGGGAAAATAATAAATAATATAATAAAACAATATAATAATGAAAAATCACAAAATGAAATAATTAAAAAATTTTCACAAAAATTAACTTTTGAGTTCGGCCAAGGATTTAGTATCCCAAATCTGAAAAAAATGAAAAAGTTTTATGCTACTTATAATGGTGGTTCCACACTGTGGAACCAGCTAAGTTGGAGCCATAATCGTTTAATAATGAATATAGATAATTCAATAAAAAGGAACTTTTATTTAGAAGAAACTATTAAATCTAATTGGAGTGTTAGACAACTAGAGAGACAAATTAATACATTTTATTATGAAAGATTATTATCAATAAGTGAGAATAACAAAAATGCAGTAAAAAAAGAGATTGATATAATAGAAAAAAAAGAAAAAATAAAGGACTTTATAAAAGATCCTTATATTCTTGAATTTCTTGATATAAGGAATAAAAGATTTCTTGAAAAAGACTTAGAATCAAATATATTAGAACATATACAAGAATTTTTATTAGAACTTGGCAGAGGATTTTCTTTTACAGCTAGGCAAAAAAGAATTGATGTAGATGGTGATAACTTTTATATAGATTTAGTGTTTTATAATTATGTATTAAAATGTTTTGTATTAATTGACTTAAAACTTGATAAATTAAAACATCAAGATATTGGACAAATGAATTTTTACACTAGATATTATGATAATGAAATTAAAACTAACGAAGACAATCCAACTATTGGAATAATATTATGTTCAGATAAGAAAGATACAATAGTTAAATATTCTGTGTTAAATGATAATAATAATTTATTCGCATCAAAATATCAATTTTATTTACCAACAGAAAAAGAATTAATTAATGAAATAGAAAAACAGAAACAAGAATTTGAAGATAATAAGCAATTAGATCAAATAGATATCAGCTTTAATAAATAAAATTTTAATAAATTAAATTTGAATATATAATATTAAAATTATTAAGTAGGAGAGAAAAATATGATAGGTAATGACTGGGATAAAATATTAAAACCAATAGTAGATACAAAAGAATTTAAAACATTAATGAAAAAAGTAAAAGAAGAATATAAAAACAATATATGTTATCCTGAATATAACAATATATTTTCTTCATTGAAAATAACTCCATACGAAAATATAAAAGTTGTACTTTTAGGTCAAGATCCATATCATGAAAAAAATCAAGCTCACGGATTAAGTTTTTCAGTTGAGAATGACAAATTACCACCTAGTTTAAAAAATATATTTAAAGAACTACAAAATGATTTGGGAATTTGTAATAACATAGGAAATCTAACTTCATGGGCACAAGAAGGAATATTACTACTTAATAGTATATTAACAGTAGAAGAACACAAAGCACTATCTCACAAAGATTTAGGATGGCAAGTTTTCACTGATTATATTATAAAAGAAGTAAATAAAATAGATAGACCAATAGTGTTCTTATTATTTGGTGAAGCAGCAAAAAGTAAAAAATATTTAATTACAAATAAAAAACATCTAATAATAGAATGTTCACATCCTTCTCCATTCTCAGTTTATAAAGGATTTTATGGTAGTAAATGCTTTTCTAGAACAAATAACTTTTTAAATAAAAATAATATAAAAGAAATAGACTTTAGTATAAAACATTAAAGTCTATTTTCAATTACTTATATTATCTTTACCTAATTGAGTATTTTCATAAAAATTTTTCTTCTTAAGTTTCTTAATTAATGCAACTAAATTATTAGGAAACTTCGCAATATAATTATTATATATAGCAGTGTACTTATTATAATAAGTTCTAAGAGAAATTATATTTGCCTCAATTTCATTTAGATCTTCTATAATACCTGGAAAACTCTTAACTTTATCAAGTTCATTATAATCTTCATTAATTTGCATGATTTCTAAATAACTTTGTTCAAGTAATTCATCTCTATCAATATTACTCATACTTTGCCCTTTTAATTTTTTAGTATCAGTAAAAGTTTTACTTTCGATTTTTAATTGTCTTTCAATTATACCAATACATCTGATAATCAAATCACTTTTAGCAGATAAACTATCATTCATTTTCTTGTCAGCTAAATTAACCTTATATAATATAGATATAATCGCATGATATTTACTAAGAAAAAATATACTAACAATACAAACTAGAAAAATAATAATACATATTACAAATAAAAGCTTCATATTCTTCCTCCTTATTTTGTAACCTAATTATATCATGTATCAAAATAAATATGAAGTATAGAAGCATCTTAAATATTTATAAATTATATTTAATTTTTTCATCAAATTCCACATAATCAATATAAATCATTAAAATTAAAAACCATTTTCCGGTATTAGGATCACTTATAATTAAATGATCTCTTCCAGCTTGCTCTATAATTCCACTAAACTTTCTATCCCTCCATTCAACAGAATCCGAATAAGAAGCATAAGCGGTAACTTTTTTACCTTTATTAAATCTTAAAATATTTTCAATATAACTTTGTTCCATTGGAAGTTCACTTTCAACTGCATTGTATTGATCATTAGGAATTCTACTATCAAAATCTCCATTAAAATAATTGTTCTTGTAATAACTACCATTCATAAATATTCTCCTTTATAAAACAATATATTCAAAAATGTATAAAATAATGAAAGATATATAGTATAATAAATAAAGAGGCGATAAAACATGAAAGTAAAATTAGGGATAAGCAATAGACATATTCATTTAAACAAAGAAACATGTGACTTATTATTTGGTGAAGATTACAAATTAACAATTAAAAATAATCTTCTTCAACCTGGAGAATATTCTGCTAATGAAACATTGACAATAAAAACAAATAAAGATGAAATTAGAAATGTTAGAATAATAGGTCCTTTAAGACCGTATTCACAAGTGGAAATAAGTAAAACAGATTCATATAAATTAGGGATAAATCCACCATTAAGAGATAGTAATAATTTAATAGATAGTGAAGATATAACATTAATATCAAATCTTAAAGAAGTTAAACTTACTAACGCTTGCGTAATATCAACAAGACACATCCATATGAACAATATAGATGCTCTAAAATATGGACTTAAAAACAATGATAAAGTAAGCATTAAAGTAGAAGGAATAAAACCAGGAATATTAGGAAATGTTAATATAAAAGTAAAAGATAATTATGTTTTAGAACTTCATCTAGACACAGATGACGCTAATGCATTTCTACTTAACAATAACGATGAACTAGAAGTAATTATATAAAGGAGAAATAAATGAAAGAAGAATTTAATACATTAAAAAAAGAATTAGAGATAATTGGGAGGTCTCTTTGATGAGCCTATAAAGAGAAAAAGAATAGATGAACTAAACAATTTAAGTACATCACCTGAGTTTTGGTTAGATAAAGATAATTCTAATAAAATAATGGAAGAATTAAGCAATTTAAAATCAGAATTAATTGAATATGACGAAATTAATAAAAAAATAAATGAAATACTAGAATATATATCATTAAGTAATTTAACAGAAGAAGATAATCAATATTTAACTATCGAATTAGAGAATATAAAAAAAGAATTAGAAACTTTAGAAACAGAAACTCTATTAAATGGGCCATTTGATCACTCAAATGCATATATTGAAATACATTCAGGAGCTGGTGGAACAGAAAGTAATGACTGGGCAAACATGATATATAGAATGTATCAAAGATATTTTGAAGATAAAAATTATAAATATGAAATAATATATGAATCATTTGGTGAAGAAGTCGGATTAAAATCAGCTATAATGTTTGTTAAAGGTAAAAATATATTTGGAAGACTAAAAGGAGAGACAGGCGTTCATAGACTAGTAAGAATAAGTCCTTTTGATTCAAATAGTCGAAGACACACATCCTTTGCATCAGTCTTAGTAACACCACAAATAGATGTAAAAACAGTTGTAGATATAAAAGAAGAAGATATAAAAATAGATGTATATAGAAGTAGTGGAGCAGGCGGTCAAAGTGTTAACACAACAGATTCAGCAGTAAGAATAACTCATTTTCCTACTGGAATTGTAGTGACTTGTCAGAACGAAAGAAGTCAAATAAAAAACAGAGAAAAAGCTATGGAAATACTTAAGTCAAGAGTTTATATGGCTCAAAAACTTGTTGTAGATAAAAAAATAAATGATTTAAAGGGTGAAGTAATGGATGTTGGATTTGGTAGTCAAATAAGAAATTATGTAATGCATCCATATAACATGGTAAAAGATTTAAGAACTAATGTAGAAACAAGTAATGTAAAAAAAGTATTAGATGGAGACTTAGATATATTTATAGATAGTTATCTAAAACTAAAAACACAGTAAAAAAATTACTGTGCTTTTTATATTTTATTAATATTATTAATGATATTATAAGTCATAACAGCTAAATCTTTTGCACTTTTCTTAACACCATCATCAAACCATTTTTGTATAATTCCTATACATCCATATACCACAAAAGAATAAAGATAATCCGAAGATTCACTATCTTTACATACCCATTTAGAAAAACATTCATCATAAATAAAACAAATTAATTTCTTTTGAAAATCTATATCTCCTTTATCATTAAGAAGTACATTACAAATATTCTCATTAGCTTTTATATAATCAAAAATCTTTTCTAAAATATGAATAGTATTAGAACCATCAAACTTAAAAGAATAATTATTTAAATTTTCTTTGATATTTAAAAATAATTCATCTTCAATATTCTCTAATAAATTATATTGATTACTATAATGTGCATAAAAAGTAGCTCTATTAACATTAGCTCTTTCACATATCTCCTTAATAGTAATCTTAGATATATCTTTTAACTTTAAAATCTCAATAAAACTATTTTTAATAGCATTTTTAGAATTAATAATTCTCTTATCAATGTTACTCATAAAATCTCCTTATTAATTTTATTAAACATATATTGTTAAATATGTACAATAAAGAACAAAATCATATATATTTGTCAGTTGTATTTTCCTTACATGAATATTATACTATTAGTATGAGAGTTAATCAACACAGTGATTAATAACTAAAGGAGGATTTATATGACAAAAGTAATAATTAAACATAAAAAAACAGTTGCAGTATTCTTTGCAGTTATAGCGGTTGTATGTTTATTTACTATGAAATATTCAAGTGTTAACTATAACATGAGCGACTATTTACCAGAGAAAGCTTCATCAACAGTAGCATATGAAATATTAAGAAATGAATTTAATGATGAAATCCCTAATGCTAGAGTTATGATTAATAACGTAACTATAGAAGAAGCATTAAATTACAAAACAAAAATATCTAAGATTAAAGGAGTAAGTAGTGTATCATGGCTAGATGATGTAATAGACTTAAGAGCATTATCTAATCCATCTATGCAAGGAAATAAGGAATTACTTGAAACTTACTATAAAGATAATAAAGCATTATTTACACTAACAGTTGAAAAAGGGAAAGACAAAGTAGTAACTGATGAAATCCATAAAATAATTGGAAAAAACAATCAAGCATCAGGCACATCTATAGATATGGCTACTGCACAAAATATGTCAAACACAGAAGTATTAAATGCATTTTTAATTTTAATACCACTAATATTAATAATTTTATTAGTAACTACAACATCATGGTTAGAACCAGTTTTGTTTTTAATAACCATAGGAATTGCTGTAGTATTAAACATGGGTACGAATTTTATAGTAGGAGATGTGTCTTTTGTAACACAATCAATCGCACCAATACTACAATTTGCAGTTTCATTAGATTATGCAATATTCTTACTTCATAGTTTTAGAGAAGAAAGAAAGAAAACAGAAGATATAGGTAGTGCAATGCAAAAAGCTATGAAAAATTCATTTTCAGTAATTATAGCTTCTGCTGTAACCACTATAGTTGGATTTATTGCACTATTGTTTATGAGATTTGAAATAGGAGCAAACTTAGGAATAGTGTTAGTTAAAGGAATTATATTTAGTTTTGCATCAGTTATGATATTCTTACCAGCATTAACATGTATATTTTATAAATTACTAGATAAAACAAAACATAAAAGCTTTATACCTGATTTAAAGAAAGTAGGATCATTCTTTTTAAAAGTAAGAGTTCCATTTTTAGTAATTGCACTTCTTTTAGCAGTACCATGTTTTATAGCTCAAAGTAAAACAAACTTTACCTATGGAACTACAACAATAGCACAAAGTAGTAGAGCAGGCAAAGATGCTAAAATAATAGAAGATACATTTGGAAAAGACAATTTAATAGTATTATTACTTCCTACAAAAGATATAGTTAAAGAAGGAGAACTTAGTTTAGAACTTATGAAAACTAAGCATATACTTAAAGTAATGTCTTATCCGATAATGTTGAATTCAGGACTTCCAGAAGGATTTCCATTAGAAGTCTTACAAAAACAATTTTATAGTAAAAATTATTCTAGAATAATGATTTATACTGATGTTAAAGTTGAAGGAAAAGAAACATTTGATTTAATAGAAGATATACAACATAAAATAGATAAAAAATATGATAAATCATATATGACTGGGGAAAGTATGGTTTTATATGATATGAAAAACATAGTTAAAAAAGATATAAATATTGTAAACATAATTGCAATAATTGGTATCCTTATTGTACTATTAGTGAACTTTAAATCATTACTTATACCATTTATACTAGTGTTTGTGATAGAAACAGCAATATGGATAAACTTAAGTATTACATACTTTATGGGAAGTTCATTAAGCTTTGTAGGGTATTTAATTATAAGCACAGTTCAACTGGGCGCTACTGTTGATTATGCTATACTATTTACACAGAAGTATCTAGATAATAGAAAAAACAATAATAAAAAAGATGCAATAAAGAAAACTATAAATGAGAATTTAATAGCAATATTAATATCCGCTACATTATTATCATTAGCAGGATTTTGCTTAAGCTTTGCATCATCAAACCCTGTAGTACAAGAGTTAGGGGTTCTATTAGGTAGAGGAACAATACTTTCATTTATAATGGTTATATTTGTATTACCAGCATTACTAATATTATTTGATAAATGGATAATAAAACCTATAAAAGACAAACAAAATATAAAAAAAAGTAAAACAATAATTAAATAAAAAATAACAAGCAACTTAATTACTTTTAAGTTGCTTGTATTTATTTTGACAAACGAAATAAATAAAGTTATAATATCTATGTACTAAAATTATTTAGAGGTGTAGTGTAATGGTAACATTCGGGTCTCCAAAACCTTAGCTGGGAGTTCGATCCTCTCCACCTCTGCCAAGTGAAAATAACACGAACTTTTACTACATTGTTGGTGGGTTTGCTGTTAATATAAGACTTGAAAAATAGTCTAAACAAAAACG
>JAVXDN010000039.1:0-7527 GCA_036658935.1 Bacilli bacterium
AGCAAGCGAAGTAGCCTTTGCCGGAGGTAAAGGAGCAATCGATAACACTAATTATTATCTAAATATTGGCAATTGGTATTGGACGTTATCCCCTTTCGACTGGCGTAGTGGTGGAGGTGAAGAAATTTCTGTGAGTTCAAATGGTGCCATCAGCAAAGACGGCTACAGCATAAACACACTGGTGGTGTTCGTCCTGTTATTTCTCTCAAATCCAATAGCACTTGGAAATCAGGAAACGGAACAGCATCAAATCCATATGAATTAAAATAGCTTACTTTCTAGTAAGCTATTTTATCTTTAAATTCTTTTTCTAATTTTTTAGTATTCCATAATAATTGATAGACAGTAGGATTAAGTACAAAATCAAATTCTCCTATATATTCATAAACAGTAGGATTAAAGTTTAATTTAAATTCATTTAATCCTTTATAAGGATTATTAGAACTCATGTCTCCACTCATACCATTTAAATCTATAAAATTAAATCCATTATTCTTATAATATTCTATTAATTTATAAGTAATGTAGTAGTTAGGACTGAACTTAGGATATTCTTTATCAAATCCACTTTCTATTATATTTACTCTTTTTCCTTGTTTAACACACAAAGCAGCAGCTATTAAAACCTTCTGTTCTTTATTTGAAAGTTTAATACTTACATCAGATATTTCTTTATGTAATTCATTAAGATGTTGATCAGATTGCATCTTAACATTAAATAAAGTCTTAGAATTAGGTGACAAAGAGAACTCATGATTAATACTTTCATTTTCTTCTAAATAATCAGTATAATCTATTTGTAAGCTTTTTAAATACTCATTATAATCAGCATACACTAAGAATAAATCTATCATATCTTTATTTTCAAAATTATCATAAAGTTTTTTATAAAACTCTATAGGTTTTTTATTTTTAGTAATTATAAATTCATAAAAAGCATTAATATTATATTTATCTCCTTTAACTATAGATAAACCTCTTCTAGAAATATTATTCATTTTATTTTTAACTATTTTATTAACATCATTTAAATTAAACTCTCCTATATCTAATATAGGATTATATTTAGGTAATTGACTCTCAAAATACATATTATCTTTTAATTTTTCATAACCAAAATTCTTTAAAGTATTAACAAGTTCATTGCTTTTAACATTTAAAAACTTATCTTCTTTTTGATAATCTACAATATTAAGAGTAATCTCTGGATTAATCTTAATAAAAGCTATATTCTTTTTATTAAAAAAATCTTTTAATCCTTCACTCCATTCACGAAGAAGAGAAGTATCATAAAAATCAATTAAAAATCCACGAGGAGCATAACCATATTTTATATTAAAAGCTATAGATTTAATTAATATCATAGATGCAGCGACTAAAGAATTATCCTTATATCCTCCTAAATAAATAACATCAAACATATCTTTTTTAAAAGACTCAGCATAAGAAGAAGTTTGATAAAAACTTCTTAGAGTATGAGTACTAGAAAACTCATCAAATACTTCCTTACTTATATTAATAATTTTCATATTTATTCACGTTCCTTTTTTGTTCTTTCACTTACCAATTATAACATTATTTACGCACTTGAAGCAAGTGTGATATAATTAATATACGGAGATGATTTTATGAGTAAAATAGTAGATATTAAAGCTCGTGAAATATTAGATTCAAGAGGAACACCAACAATAGAAGTAAGTGTTATAACTGAAAAAAATAATATTGGTACTTTTTCTGTACCTTCAGGAGCCTCTACAGGATCTTTAGAAGCTTTAGAACTTAGAGATAATGATTCTAGATACTTTGGTAAAGGTGTATTAAAAGCAGTTAATAATGTAACTACAACTATTAAAGAAGCTTTAGTTGGTTTAAATTGTGAAAATACTAGAAGTATAGATGAATTATTAATTAAATTAGATGGAACTGATAATAAAAGTAATTTAGGAGGCAATGCTACAGTAGGAGTTTCTATCGCCTGTCTAAAAGCAGCCGCTCTTGATAACAATGAAGAATTATTTAGATACTTAAATAAAAGAGAAGTTAAAGTACCATCTGCTATGTTTAATATAATAAATGGTGGAAAACACGCAGATAATAATTTAGAAATACAAGAGTTTATGATAGTACCCAGATTTAAAGAATTTAAAGAAATACTTAGATCTGCTAGTGAAATATTTCATCAATTAAAAGGATTACTTAATAAAGATAACTTAAGTGTATCAGTAGGAGATGAAGGAGGCTTCGCTCCAGATTTAAAAAGTAATAAAGAAGCTTTATCTTACATAGTAAAAGCTATTGAAGAAGCTGGATATATTCCTGGAAAAGATGTATTTATTGCATTAGATGTTG
Source organism: Bacilli bacterium (assembly GCA_036658935.1). Taxonomy (GTDB): domain Bacteria; phylum Bacillota_I; class Bacilli_A; order RF39; family UBA660; genus JAVXDN01. The sequence goes on from JAVXDN010000039.1 coordinate 2,350, forward strand.
CAGCAAACTCAATGTATAATGAATTAAATGATACATATAAATTAGATAATAAGAGTATAACTAGAAAAGAACTACTAGAATATTATAAAGACTTAGTAAAAAATTATCCTATCATAAGTATAGAAGATCCATTCTATGAAAAAGATTATGAAGGATTTAGGTTAATTACTGAAGAACTAGGTAAAAGAATAAGTATAGTAGGGGATGACTTATTTGTAACTAATAAGAAATTATTAGAAGAAGGAATAAGACAAGGACTATGTAATGCAATACTCATTAAACCTAATCAAATAGGTACATTTTATGAAACATTAGAAACTATTGTTTTAGCTAAACAACATGGATATATAACTATAATATCTCATAGAAGTGGAGAAACAACTGATAGTTTTATAGCTGATGCTGCAGTAGCATTAAATATACCATTTATTAAATCAGGTAGTGTTACTAGAGGAGAAAGATTATCTAAATATAATAGACTTATGGAAATAGAAGAAATATTAAAAAATAAATAAACTACAGAATATTGCAAAAGTAATGATATTAGTGTAGAATAAAGAAACAAGGAGCAAATAAACATGGAAATATTATTAATAATAGTTTCGGTACTTTTAATAGCAGTAGTATTATTACAAAGTAATGAAGCATCAGAAGCAGGACAAATTATAACTGGAGGAAACTCTATGTTACTTGGGAATATGAAAGAAAGAGGAGCTCAAAAGTTTATAAGTCGCTTTACTTATGCTTTAGGTATTCTATTTATTGTAATAGCTCTTATATTATCAATATAATTATATAAACCAGGTAATATTTTGCTTGGTTTTAATATGTATAAAAAATAATAACAAATAAAGTAAAACTTTTGTCGTAAATTAACACATTTGTGGTGTTTTTCTCTTTCTTATGTTAAAATTAAGAAGAAATAAGGTGAATATAATATGAAAGACAAAATATTAAGTATATTAAGAAATGCCCAAAGAAGCTTAGATACAACTACTATTATGAATAAAATTAATAGTAGTTACACAGGAACTGATTTAGAAAAACTAATGGATGAGCTTAACAACTTAGTACTACTAGGAGAAATAGTAGAAAGAAAAGACGGAGCTTATATGCCAGTAGAAAACTCTAAATATTTAAAAGGTAAAATTCAGGTAATTGCATCAGGTAATGCTTTTTTACTTCTAGATAAAAAAGATATGTTTATATCTGAACAAAGACTTAATGGTGCTGAAAATGGAGATGAAGTTCTAGCAGAACTTTTACCTTCTAAAAACGGAAAAATAGAAGGAAGAGTTGTGAGAGTAGTAAAGAAAAACCTAGGTGGATCTTTAGCTATAGTACATGTAATTGATAATAAACAATCATTATCTTTATTAAAAGGAGAACAAACATCTAAAATAGAATTAATAAATAATGAAGAAAATAAAAAACTTGTGGAAGGACAAATAATTAAATTTGAAATAAAACAAGAATTATCTAAAAATAATTATTTAGTAGATGTAGTCTCAGTAGTAGGTAATGTTAATGCTCCTGATATAGATATATTGACTATATGTGCAGAGAAAGATGTAAGAGTAGAGTTCCCTAATGAAGTACTAGAAGAAGCTAAAAACATGCCTTCTAGCATTACTGAAGAAGATAAAAAGAATAGAATTGATTTAACTGATAAATGTATATTTACAATAGATGGTTTAGATACAAAAGATATAGATGATGCTATAAGTATAGAAGTATTACCTAATAATAATTACTTATTAGGAGTACATATCGCAGATGTAAGTTACTATGTGAAAGAAGGAAGTAAACTAAAAGATGAAGCATTCCTAAGAGGAAATTCTGTATATCTAGCAGATAGAGTAATACCAATGTTACCAGTAGAATTATCTAACGGAATATGTTCACTAAATCCTTCCGCTGATAGATGTGCAACTACTTGTGAAATGGAAATAGATAAAAACGGTAATATAGTATCTTCTAAAATATATAAAAGTATTATCCGTTCTAGAAAAAAGATGGCATATACTTATGTAAATCAACTATTCGCAGGTAATACTCCAGATGATTATAAAGAATACGAACAAATGCTACTTAAGATGTTAGAACTCTCAAAGATACTACAAATAAATAAGAAAAAACGTGGAGAGATAGACTTTGTATCTAGTGAAGCTAAACTCATAGTAGATGAAAATGGTAAAGTAACAGAAGTAGAAAAAAGAGAAGAAGGATTAGGAGAAAAACTAATAGAAGACTTTATGATCGCCGCTAATGAAACAGTCGCTACTACTATAAATAAACTTACACTTCCTTTTATCTATAGAGTACATGACACTCCAGAAGGACAAAAGATAAAAGACTTAATAGGATTTTTTAACTTAATAGGATATAATATAAAAACTAAATTTTCATATGGAAATATTAAACCATATCAAATACAATCATTATTAGATGAACTTAAAAACTCTAAAAGTTATGAAGTATTTAATAGTTTATTACTTTCAAGAATGCAAAAAGCTATATATGATGTTCAAAATAGAGGACACTTTGGTCTAGCTAGTGTATGTTATACTCACTTTACTTCTCCTATTAGAAGATTCTCTGATTTAATGGTACATTTCTTCTTAGATGAATATTTATTTAAAAATAATAGAAGTTATAACTTCACTCATTATTATAAAGAATCTCTACCATTTATTTGTGAACATATAAGTTCTACAGAAAGAATAGCAGTAGATACTGAACGTTCAGTAGATGACTTAAAAATCGCTGAATATATGATGAATCATATAGGAGATGAATATACAGTTAATATAGATGGATTTAATTCTAAAGGAATGTTTGTAACTACAAAAAACTTAATAGGTGGATTTATATCTCTTGATACATTAAAAGGACATTATAGTTATAAAGAAGAAATAATGAGCTTAGTAGATAGTAATAATCATATAGTATACTCCCTAGGAGATGAACTAAAAGTTAAATGTATTAATGCATCTAAAGAAACAAAACATGTAGACTTTACATTAATAGGTGAATAACATGGAAATATTAAATAGAAAAGCACACTTTAATTACTTTATAATAGAAGAATATGAATGTGGAATAGAATTATTTGGAACTGAGATAAAAAGTATAAGAAAAGGTAGTGCAGACTTAAAAGATAGTTATGGAAGAATAAAAGATAATGAAATATACTTAGTAAATACTTATATAGCTAAATATACTGAAGGAAATAGATTTAATCATGAAGAAAGAAGAAGTAGAAAACTTCTTCTACATAAATCAGAAATACTAAAAATTAAAAAAAGTGTAGAGATAAATAAATACACTTTAATTCCTCTTAAAATGTATATAGTAAGAGGAAAAGCTAAAATATTATTAGGAGTATGTAAAGGAAAGAAATTATTTGATAAAAGAAGAACTGAAAAAGAAAGAGATTTAAAAAGAGAAGAAAGAGAGAACTACTAAAAAAGAAATAGAAAAATTATTCTATTTCTTTTTCAATATATTTAAGTTTTTCAAAGTAAATATCCTCATAATACTTAAGTTTATCCTTATCTTTTTTAGTAGCAAATATTCCTTTACTGATAACTTTATACTCTTGAGATATATAAAGTTCTTCCAAACTCTTAATTAAAGAAAAATAATAATGGGTTAATTCCATGAATATTACCTCATCTTTCTTACATAATATATAATACTGGTCAAATTACCAATAGTCAAGTGATACTTAATACTGATACAGTTAATATAAGAAAAGGTGCTGCGAATGAAAAAGGTAAATATAGAAGGAAAAGAATACTACTTTTACATGGAAGATATAATGAAAGAAAGAGGTATAAGTATCAATCAAGTAATGAGAGATACTAATACAGACTTTAAAATAGTTAAAAAATATATGACAGGTAATTTAATAAGATTAGATTTATTTGTACTCGCTAGATTTTGTAATTATTTTAATTGTTCAATTAAAGACATAGTAGAATATAAATAATATTAAAACTCATAAATAAATATGAGTTTTTTTCATATTATTAAATTATAGAGGTGAGTATATGTTTGAAAGAGATCAAAACACAAGAATTAGACTAACATTAATAATAGTTGGATTAATATTTTTTCTTATTATATTGAGAGTGTTTTACATACAAGTAATAGAATATAAAACTCTTAATACTTTAGCGAATGACTTATGGAGTAGGAACTTACCAGTACAGGCAGATAGAGGTAAAATATTAGATAGAAATGGAGCATTAATCGCGGGATCTACTACTGTTTCTTCATTAATATTAATACCTAATCAAATAATAGATAAAAGAAAAACTTCAAAAGATATCGCTTCTATATTAGGAGTAAGTGAAGAAGAAATATATAGACATGCAACAAAAAAAACTTCTATAGAAAGAGTACATCCAGAAGGAAGAAGTTTAGATTATGAAATCGCTGATAAAATAAATGCTTTAGGATATGATGGAGTATATTTAGTAAAAGAAAGTAAAAGAAATTATAAATATAATGAACTATTAAGTCATGTACTAGGTTTTGTAGGAATAGATAATCAAGGACTTAGTGGTTTAGAACTATTATACGATAAATATTTAACTGGAACTCCAGGAAGTATAAAATATTTCTCAGATGGAAAAGGAAGAAGACTTGAATTATCAGAAGTATATTTACCCCCTCAAAATGGAATGAATATAAGCTTAACTATAGACTTAGAACTACAAAAAGCATTAGAGAATGAACTAGATAATACTATAACTAAATATAATCCAGATGGCGCTATTGGGATAGTAATGGATCCTAATACAGGAGAAATACTAGCAATGAGTAGTAGACCTAACTTTTCTCCAAGTAATTATAAAAACTTTACTATAGAACAAATTAATAGAAATCTTCCAATATGGTCTAACTTTGAACCTGGAAGTACATTTAAAATAGCTACTTTAGCTGCTGCTATAGAAGAAAAAAAAGTAGATGTATTTAATGATATGTACTATGATACAGGATCAATTTCTGTAGGAGGAAGTCATCTTCATTGTTGGAAAACAGAAGGACATGGACAAGAAACATTTTTAGAAGTTGTAGAGAATAGTTGTAATCCGGGCTTTGTAGTATTAGGTCAAAGACTAGGTAAAGAAAAATTATTTGAATATATAGATTTATTTGGTTTTGGCC
>JAVXDN010000040.1:0-7472 GCA_036658935.1 Bacilli bacterium
CAAGGAGGAGTTTTAACTGGAGAAGTAGATGATTTAGTACTTCTTGATGTAACTCCACTAAGTCTTGGAATTGAAACTTTAGGTAATGTAATGACTGTTTTAATACCAAGAAATACTACAATACCAACTACTAAGTCTCAAACATTCTCTACTGCTGCTGATAATCAACCAGCTGTAGACATACATGTTTTACAAGGAGAGAGACCTATGGCTGATGATAATAAGACTCTTGGAAGATTTCAATTATCTAATATTCCACCAGCTCCTAGAGGCGTTCCTCAAATTCAAGTTTCATTTGATATAGATGCTAACGGAATAGTAAATGTTAAAGCTAAAGATCTTGGAACTAATAAAGAACAAGCTATAACTATTACATCTAATACATCTTTAAGTGAAGAAGAAATAGATAAAATGATGAAAGAAGCTGAAGAGAATAAAGAAGCAGATATTAAACGTAAGGAAGTAGCAGAAATTAAAAATGAAAGCGAACAATTAGTATTTGCAGCTAGTAAAGCTATTAAAGATTTAGGAGATAAAGCTACAGATGAAGAGAAAAAAGAAATAGAAGAATTATCTGCAGATCTTAATAAAGCTTTAGAAGGCGAAGATATAGAAGATATTAAGACTAAAAAAGATAAATTAAGTGAAAAGACAATGGCGTTATCTTCTCGTGTATATGAAGAAATAAATAAGAAAGCTCAAGAAGAAAGTAAAGAAAATAAAGAAGAAGAAAGTACTGAAGAGAAAAAAGATGATGTTAAAGAAGCTGAATATACAGAAAAATAAAAGATAAAAGATAATTAGGGTTTCATAAATAAAATATAGAAACCCTTTTGTCCTTTATTAATGAGGTGAAAGAATGAATAAAAAAGATTATTATGATGTTCTAGGAGTAGATAGAAACGCAAGTGATGATGAGATTAAAAGTGCTTTTAGACGTCTAGCTAAAAAATATCATCCTGATATAAATAAAGATAGTGATGCTCCTGAAAAGTTTAAAGAAGCTCAAGAAGCTTATGCTGTTCTTTCTGATAAACAAAAAAGAAGTACATATGATCAAGTAGGTCATAGTGGCTTTGATCAGAATGGAAATGAAGCTGGACCTGGAGGATTTGGTGGTTTTGGAGGCTTTGGAAGTCAAGGAGACTTTGGAGGATTTGATTTTTCTTCAGTATTTGATGACTTATTTGGAGGAGATTCTTTTGGAAGTTTTTCTAAAAAAACCCAAAAATCAAGAAAACAAAAAGGTAGAGATGTAGTTTATAAGATGGATGTAACTTTTAGTGAATCTTATTTTGGTACACAAAAAGATATAACTGTTAATTTAACTTCTACTTGTAGTGAATGTGATGGAATGGGTGGAACAGAGGAAGAAACTTGTAGTGAATGTGGTGGTAGTGGACAAATAAATAAACAAGCTAGAACTATATTTGGTAATGTTATGACTAAAACTACTTGTAGTGAATGTGGAGGGGTCGGATATACATTTAAACATACTTGTAGTGAATGTGGAGGGAAAGGTACTGTTAATGCTCATAAGACTATTACTGTAGAAGTACCCGCTGGAATTATAACTGGACAACAGGTAAGAATGACTGGTAAAGGGGAAGCTGGAAGTAATGGAGGACCTTCAGGAGACTTATATATTGAGTTTAGCGTAGGAACTCATCCACTTTTCACTAGAGAAGAAGATGATATGTATATTGAATTACCAATTACTGTCGCTGATGCTACACTAGGATGTACTAAAGAGTTTAAGACATTAGATGGAGTATTAGAAATTAAAATCAAAGAAGGAAGTCAACCTAATGAAAAATTAAGAATAAAAGGCAAAGGTTTTAGTAGTGTATATAATTCTAAAAAAGGAGACTTATATGTTATTCTTAAAGTAGTAATTCCACAGAGACTATCTAGAAAACAAAAAGATTTATTTATAGATTTAAAAGATACTAATTTGGATGATGATGATATATTTAAATCATTTAATAAATTAAATAGATAATACAAAAATATATTGTCTATTTTTTTATGTTTTAGTTAATAATAAATATATGGATACTTTAATATTATGTATAGTTATATTTTTTGTTAGAATCATAGAAACTTCTATTTCTACAGTTAGACAAATTCTTATGATTAAAGAAAGAAGAATGATTAGCACTATTCTTGCTTTTTGTGAAATATTAATTTGGTTTTTAATAGTAAAAGAAGCTATTAACGATACAAGTGATTCAATATTTGTTGCTCTTTCTTATGCTAGTGGTTTTGCTACTGGAACTTATGTAGGAATGTTAATAAATAAATATGCTGTTATAAGTGATGTAAGTGTAAATGTAGTTATAAATAATAATGAAAAAATGCTTGTAGATGAATTAGTATTAAATAATTATGCTGTTAGTATATCAAAAATAGTAGGAAAAGATTTAAAGAAGAAAAAGAGTATGCTATTTATAGTAACTACTACAAAAAGACTTAATAAACTTAAAAAGATTATATATAAATATGAAAATAAAGCATTTATATCTATAAATGATACTAAATTAGTCATAAATGGCTATAAATAGAACAAATTATCTAAAAAAAAAGTGTTTTCAATATTTAAAGCGTATATTATTAGTAGGAGGGCAAAAAATGTCAAGTATTAGTGAAGAGACTATTAATAATGTTAGAAGTTCTTTAGATATAGTTGATGTTATAGGAAGTTATATTTCTCTTAGCCAAAAAGGTAAAAATTATTTTGGTATTTGTCCTTTTCATGATGACCATAGTCCTAGTATGTCAGTTAGTCAAGAAAAGCAGATATATACTTGTTTCTCATGTGGAGCGACTGGAAATATATTTACATTTGTAATGAATTATGAGCATGTTTCTTTTATAGAAGCTTTAAAGATATTATCGGATAAAGCTGGTATTAAATTAAATATTGAAACTACTACTAATACTATTAATGACAAATACAAAAAGTTTTATGAAGTTTATGATATTATAACTAACTTATATAAAAATAATTTAAGTTCTAAAGAAGGAGAAGAAGCTCGAGAATATTTAAAGAAGAGACAAATAGATAATAAAATTATTAATGAGTTTTCTATAGGATTATCTCTTAAAAATAATGTATGTGCTTCTTTAAGTAAAAAATATGGAGAAGAAGTATTAACTAGTATTGGACTTGGAAATATTGGTAATGATAAAATATATGATATATTTCAAAATAGAATTATGTTTCCAATTAAAGATATTTATGGTCATATAGTTGCATTTAGTGGAAGAATATATATGAGTAGTGATGATGCTAAATATATTAATACTAAAGAATCTATGATTTTTAAAAAAGGATCATTATTTTATAATTATAGTGATGCCTTAGAGTATATTAAACAAAAAAAAGAAATAATTATATGTGAAGGTCAAATGGACGCTATTAGAATATCATCTATAGGACTTAAAAATGTTGTAGCTTTAATGGGTACAGCTCTTACTACAGACCATATTAATTTAATTAAAAAAACTTCAGCAAAAGTAGTATTATGTTTTGATAATGATGATGCAGGCAATAGAGCAACATCTGTAAATGGACAAGCTTTAAAAAACGCTGGATTAGAAGTAGAAGTTCTTGTGTTTAGTCCTCAAAAAGATGCAGATGATTATATAATTGCAAACGGAAAAGATGCATTTTTAAATAATTATAAAAATCTTAGAAGTTATATTGATTTTCAATTATATTATCTTAAAAAAAGTAAGAATTTAGATGATTCAGTTGAACTTAGTAAATACTTAAATGAAGCAATTGATGAAATTAAAAACATAAGTGATGATATTTTAAGAGAAATTAAAATTAATGAATTATGTAAAGAGTTTAATATTAATGAAGAAGTTATTAAATCAAAATTTAAAACTAATAATAATATAAATATTATTAAAAAAGAAAATAAAAAAATAGTTAAACAAAAATATGATAAGTATTTATTAAGTGAAATGAGAATAATATTTTTAATGCTTAATAATGAAGAAGTTAGAAGAATATTTGAAAGAGATATTGGAGTACTCCCTACAGAAAGATTTAGAGAGTTATCTAATTCTATAATTTATTTTAAAGATAAAAACAATGGATTTGATTATGCTGATTTTCTTACATATATATTAGATAAACCTCAAAATGAAACTTTAAAAGAAGTTATGAGTGTTAAACAAAATATTGAATATGAAGAAAGTGAGTTAGAGGAATATATAGATAATATTAAGATTTATAGAGTTAGAAATGAAATTGATAATCTTAAATCTAAAATGAATAGGTCCTTAGATATTGAAGAGAAGAAAAGAATTGCAAAGAGAATAGAAAATATGAAGAAGGAAGTGCTAAAATGGTAAATGAAATTAAGACATTTGATGAAAGAGTACAAGAATTAGTAGAAGAAGGACGTAAGAATGGATTTTTAACTTATGAGTTAATAGCTAAAAAAACAATAGATTTAGATTTAGATAATAATGCTTTAGATGATTTATATAACGTTTTGACTGAGAATAATATCGAAGTTAAAGCTGAAGATGATGATGAAGAAACTAGTAAAATAGAGTTAGTGGAAGATGCCGCTACACTTGAGAGAATTACTAATGAATCAAAAGATATGAGTGTTAATGATAATGTTAGAATGTATTTAAAAGAAATAGGTAAAATTAGTTTACTTACTTTAGAAGAAGAACAAGGTATTAGTAGAAGAGTAGCTGAGGGAGATATTGAAGCTAAGAATAAATTAGCTGAGTCTAACTTAAGACTAGTTGTTTCAATCGCTAAACGTTATGTAGGTAGAGGACTATTATTTCTTGATTTAATTCAAGAAGGAAATATAGGTCTTATGAAAGCTGTTGAAAAGTTTGATTTTGATAAAGGATATAAATTTTCTACATATGCTACATGGTGGATTAGACAAGCTATTACAAGAGCTCTTGCAGACCAAGCTAGAACAATAAGAGTTCCAGTTCATATGGTTGAAACTATTAATAAAATGGCTAGAATAGAAAGACAAATGACTCTAGAACTTAATAGAGATCCAAGTGATGAGGAATTAGCTAAGAAAATGAATCTTACAATAGATAAGATAAGTGAAATAAGAAAAATTAGTCAAGATCCAGTTAGTTTAGAAACTCCTATTGGAGAAGAAGATGATAGTCATCTAGCTGACTTTGTTCCTGATATCACTACTATGTCTCCTGAAGATGCCGCTACTTATGAAATACTAAAAGAAGAATTAAAAGCAGTTCTTTTAACTCTTACTAAAAGAGAAGAAGAAGTATTAATTATGAGATTTGGTTTATTTGATGGCACTTGTCATACTTTAGAAGAAGTAGGAAAACGTTTTGGAGTAACTAGAGAGAGAATAAGACAAATAGAAGCTAAAGCATTAAGAAAATTAAGACATCCAAGTAGAGCAAAGAAATTAAAGGACTTTTTAGTTGACTAGAATAGATACTATTTTTAAATATATAAAAAAATCAGATATAGTCGCTGATATTGGATGTGATGCTGCTTTACTTAGTAAACGTTTAGCTAAAAAGAAGATATATTCTATTTCTAGTGATATAAAGTTTAATATTATTAATAATGCTTTTATGAGTACTCAAGAAGAAGCAAAAAAGTATATAAGTTATAGGGTAGGAGATGGATCTTCTTCTTTAACTGAAGAAGATAACATCAATACTTTTGTTTTAAGTGGTATGGGTAGTCATACTATACTTAATATAATTTCTTCTAGTAAAATATTACCAGATAATATTATTACTATTTCAAATAATGATTATAAAATTCTTAGAAGTGGTATGCAATTTTTAGGATATAAAATAAAAGAAGAAGTTATTATTAAAGAAAATAAAAAGTTCTATAATTTAATTTTCTTTATTAAGGGATTAGATAATCTATCTCAAAAAGAATTATTAATTGGAGTTAATCATCAAAATCTTACTTTATTAAATGAATATTTAAATGAAAGAGTTGTTAAACTTAATAAAATTATTAATATGATTCCTGATAATAATATTACTGATAAAAACAACTTAATTATAGAAAGAGATATATTACAAAATGAACTGTTTTAAATAACAGTTCATTTTTATTGGAAAAAAGTTAAAGTATCTGATATGTTATTTCCTCTAATAAGTTCGGTGTTTTGTTTATTTGGGCTTCTCTTTTCTATAGGTCTTATATTTTTATTTGCTTCTTCTATAGCTTCTTTTTCTGTTTCATGTTTTACTGCAGTATACATACTAGCTGCCTTTCTTATATTAGCAGCTATTGGTTTTACTTGTTTATATATTGGTATCATTTGATTAGCAATTCCTAAACCTTTGTTTAAAGTTCCTAATATTTTTGATAAATTAAATGTTTTAGTTAAAGAAGATAGTCCTGTTATTGTACTTCCTGGATTCATTACACTTCACCTAGTATATAATATGCATTTTATAATTATTTAGTGTTAAAATGCCTAGAAATTATAAATAGTTTTGAGTTTATTTAAAATTAAAGATATAATGTTCTTAGGTGAGAGTATGAATATAAAAGAAATAGAGAAAAAAATTATTGATAAAGAATATGTAAGTGATAATGAAATTAATTTATTTTTACATTATATAGTTAATGAAGTAGATAATATTATATCAAAAGATACTTATGAGTTTTCTTGTGATTTAGTTCAAGGATTAATAGGAAGATATTTAAATAATTTAGGTGTTATATCTCATCCATGTATAACTACAAGTGCTATTGGACCATCAGTAGTAGGACATAGTTTTATAGTAGCATCAATTAATAATAAATTATATTTAATAGATCCTTCATATAGACAATTTTATTTTTTAGATAAAACATATGAAGAATTATATATTAAAAGATTAAGAATAAAATCTTTTTCTCCATATCATTATGCTTTAGAACTTAATAAAGATATTATAGAAGATTTTTTATCTAATGGATTTATGCCTTTAAATGCCGATACTGCTTATGTATATGGTAATAGTTTTGTTAAAACCACAACTAATGTATTAGATGATTATCCTTTTACAAATGTTAATGGAGAAGTATTTATTAATAGTTTTCTAAAAGGAAATGAATTATTAAGAAAATACGATTATAATGAAATAGAAGTATTAAATAAAGATAATGATTTAAAGATATAAATACCTTTAAATCATTATCTTTATCAAGAAAATTATTTATTTGTTATAATTATATATAGAAAAGAGGTGCAGATATGAAAGTAGTATTGATGAATAAAAATACAAAAGTATTAGCTGCTGAATACCTTGAAAATGTATCTGTGTTTAGTGAAATATTTGAAGTATTTGATATAAATTATGCTCCTCTTATAATAAAAAAAACTATATATAGTTTTGGATACACAAATTAATAATCTTAAAAGTATTATTGAAAGCAATATATAAGTTATTTTACTGTTAAATTATGGGTATATAAATATAGTGTA
>JAVXDN010000041.1:0-7242 GCA_036658935.1 Bacilli bacterium
ATCTTGTATATTAGATATAAAAGATATAGATAAATTAAAAACTTTAATTAAAAAAGAAATAATAATTAAGAAATATTTAGGAACTTTTGGAATAAAAAAATTCATTAAAAAGAATATAATAGTATTTTCTTCTTGTCTTATATCATATCTTTTACTTATTCTTTTATCTAATACAATATTTAATGTAGATATAATATGTTCTAGTGATGTAACTAGAGAATTAATAAAAGAAGAACTAAATACACTTGGAATAAAAAAATATTCATTTAAAAAAAGTTATAAAAAATTAAATAATATAAAGAAAATTTTATTAGAAAACAATAAAGAAAAATTACAATGGATAGAAATAGTAGAAAAAGGAACTACTTATATTATAGAAATTACTCCTAGAGATATAGAAGAAAATAAAAATAAAACACAACAAAATAAAAATATAGTCGCTAAAAAAGATGCATTAATAACTCATTTAGTTGTAGAAGAGGGGGATGCACTTAAAACAATAGGAGAGTATGTACATAAGGGAGAAATAATTGTAAGTGGAAACATTATGAATAATGAAACACTTAAAAAACAAGTTAATGCTAAAGCTAAAGTAATGGGGGAAGTATGGTATACCTCAACTACTAAAGTTCCTTATACATTCAATGAATACGTAAAACAAAATAAAAAAGTAAATGAATATCATATGACTTTCTTCTCTAAAGATATAGTTCTTTTAGGCCTTTATAAAACTGATAATGCATTTATAAAAAAAACTACTATACTAGATAAACCATATTTATTTTTTAAATTATATAAAGAAGAAAAAGAACTGTATCTTTATAAAACTTATAATCTTAAAGAAGATGAAGCATTAAAAGAAGCTTTAAGAAGAAGTGATGAAGCTATAAAATTAAAATTAAAAAAAGATGAATATATAATTGATAAAAAAGTTTTGAAAATAAGGAACTTTAGTAGTAGAATAGAGATAGAAGTATTTTATAGAGTAAATGAAGATATAAGCCTAAGTTTAGATATTGAGGATTTATGAGAAAAAAGAGGAGTAAATTATGGTAAGAAGTACATTTTTTGATATAATGAAAAATTCTTGGGGAAGTGTGATAATATTTCTTAGCATTATAACACTTTTAAGAATAACTTATTTATTTTCTAATAAAAAGAAATTTGTTTTACATGAAGAAATATTAAATCTTATCGCTATCTCTTATCTCTTACTATTATTTGAATTAGTTACAGATAGAGATGTAAACTTTGGTGGAATTAACTGGATACCATTTAAAGAAATCTTAAGATATGATGTAGGGACAACCAATTTTTATAAACAAGTAATAGGGAACATAATATTATTTATTCCTTTTGGTTTTTTTGCATCATATTATGTAAATATAAAACGTTTAGGACTAATAACTTTTATAACATTAATATCATCAACTATAATAGAAACAGTTCAATACTATATTGGAAGAAGCTTTGATATAGATGATATATTACTTAACTTAGTAGGTGGAATACTAGGCTTTTTAGTATATATTGCACTAGACGCTATTAGGAAACATTTACCTTCATTTTTACAAAAAGATATAGTTTATAATATATTAACTATTTGTATAGTTATAGTGATTGTGTTATACTTCATGGGTACTTTTAAGGTGTGGATTTAAATGAATTTTTATATTATAAATGAAACAAATGAAGATATTAATACTAAAGATATAGAAGATGTATGTACTCTAGGATTAAAAATATTAAAAGTAAGAAATCCTATACTTAGTATTATTTTAGTAAATGAAGAAAAAATAAGAGAAATAAATAAAACGTATAGAAATAATGATAAAGTAACAGACGTTATATCTTTTGCATTTGAAGAAATAGATAATATAAAAGTAAATAGTTATAGAAATCTTGGAGAAATATATATATGTGTTTCTAGAGCTAAAGAACAAGCAATAGAATATAACCATTCATTTGAAAGAGAAATATGTTATTTAAGTATACATGGACTTCTTCATCTTTTAGGATATGATCATATGGTACAAAAAGATAAAAAAATAATGAGAAAACAAGAAGAAAGAATAATGAATAAAGCTAATATTAGGAGGAATAATGAAGGACAAGCTTAAGGAATTAATAAAAAATTCATATGCACCATACTCAGGTATTCATTTTGCATGTATAGTTGAGAGTAAAAACGGAAAGTTTTATTCCGGAGTTAATGTTGAAAATGCATCATATGGCGCAACTATATGTGCTGAAAGAAATGCTATAAATAGTGCAATAAGTGATGGAGAAACAAGCTTTAGTGCTTTATATTTAATGACAGATAAAGAAGAAATATGTTATCCTTGTAACATATGTAAACAAACATTCTTAGAATTTTTTGATAAAAATGTATTATTTAGTATTATGAATACTAAAGGAGAAACTCAAATATATTCATTTGATACTATAATGTCTAAGAACTTTACGAAGGAGAATTTAAAATGAAAAGTGGTTTTGTAACAGTAATAGGAAGACCAAATGTAGGGAAGAGTACTTTAATAAACACAATAGTAGGAGAAAAAATTGCTATTACTTCTTCTAAACCTCAAACTACAAGAAATTTAATTCAAGGAATATATAATGAAGAAGATACTCAAATAGTATTTGTAGATACCCCTGGTATACATAAACCAATTCATAGACTTGGATTAAAACTTAATGATCAAGCTTATTCTTCAATTAATGATGTTGATTTAATTCTATTTATAGTGGATGCATCAGTTTCTATAGGAACAGGAGACAAATTTATAATAGATAAATTATCTTCTATAGATAAACCAGTTATATTAATATTAAATAAAATAGATAGAATAAAAAACGAAGATATACTTACAAAGATAGATGAATATAAAGATCTTTATGACTTTAGTGAAATAATTCCTGTGTCAGCTATTAAAAATGATAATGTAGATAGACTAATTACAACATTAAAAAAATATTTACCAGATAGTGTTAAGTATTTTCCAGATAATGATACAAAAACAAGCTCATCTACTGATTTTAGAATATGTGAAACAGTTAGAGAAAAACTTCTAGAACTTACAAACGAAGAAGTACCTCATTCAGTGGCATGTTTAATAACAAACATAACACAAAAACCAAATATTTTAGAAATATATATAGATATTATAGTAGATAGAGATTCATTAAAGAAAATAATTATAGGTAAAAAAGGATCTAAATTAAAAGAGATAGGAACACTCGCTAGAATAGATTTAGAACAAATGCTAAATAAACAAGTTTACCTAGAACTTAATGTTAGAACAATAAAAAAATGGAGAGATAAAGAAAAGTACTTAACTGAATTAGGCTTTGATGATTACAAGAACTAGAATTATTGTATAAAATATATTAAAAACTACCAATATAATAGTAGGAGATGATATATATGAAAAAAGATGAAGCTTGGGAAAAATTCAAAGAGACAGGTAAAATAGAATATTATTTAGAATATAAGAAAGGAAAATAATGGAAATAATCAGTGTAGAAGGTTTTATACTAAGTAGTCTTAAGTTTAATGAATCTAGTAAAATCCTTAACATCTTAACAAAAGAATATGGAATAATAGGTGTAATGTCTAAAGGATGTTTGAATCTTAAAAGTAAACTTAGATTAAGTAGTGAAAACTTTAACTATGCTGTTTTTCATATGTATTATAAAGAAGATAAATTATCTATTTTAATCGCTGCTGATACAATAGATTATTTATCTAATATAAAATCAGATATAATAAAAATAGGATATTTGTCTTATCTTTCTGAACTTACTAGAAATGTCTATAAACAAACTAATGAAAAAGATATATATGATATATTTATTTCATCTATTAAAAAAATAAATGAAGGATTTAATCCAGAAGTTATAACTAATATAGTAGAACTTAAATATTTAGATTACTTAGGAGTAGGAATTAACTTAGATAGTTGTGTAGTATGTGGAAGTAGTTCAATCGCTGCTTTATCTTCTTCTAAGGGAGGATATGTTTGTGCTAAATGTATGAGTAATGAAACTGTAAAAGATGTAAAAACCTTAAAAATGTTAAGATTATATTATTATGTAGATATATCTAAAATTACTACAATGTCAGTAAGTGAAGAAGTGAGTAAAAACATAGATCATTTCTTAAAATATTATTATGAAGAATATACAGGATTATATCTAAAAAGTAAAAAGTTTCTAACAGAAATAAAATAATGTTAAAAATACCTTGCATATAATTAACTATATGTTATATAATAGATATAAGGAAATCAGTTATAAAACCCCCTTGTGAGTTAGTACTGATATCCCTTTAGATATCAGCCTAGCCTACATGGTTAGGCTGTTTGACTTTATTGAAACAATAGTACTAAGACTATTAATAATAATATTACTATTATATTATATAAGCTTTTACGTTCTTTACTCATAGTTTCTCATCTCCTTATTTTTTTTATATATTATTTGTAAATAAGGGATAACAGTCCTGTCTCATTAACTGACCTCCTACATATATTATTCGCTATAAATTTCATAAACACTTTTTAATTCTAAAATTTTATTATTTTACATTCAAATATATATTTCATTTGACTATAAAGAAAATTAATACTAAACTAAGTATATGAATAAATAAGGGAGATGTTAAAAAATGAATATAGAAGGTAAAGTAGCGATTGTAACTGGTGGAGCTAGTGGAATAGGGTTAGAAACAGGTAAAAAACTATTAGAGTTAGGAGCTAGTGTTATATTTTCAGATGTAAATGAAAATCTAGAAAGTATAGTAAATAGTTTAAATAATAAAAAAGCTTTTGCATGTAAAACAGATGTATCAAATGAAGAAGATGTTAAATTCTTAGTAAGTAAAACAGTAGAAGTATGTGGACACATAGATATAGTTTTCGCTAATGCTGGAATAGGAAGTTCTAAAGCAGTACAAGAAGAAACTTTAGAAGAATGGAATAAAGTTCTTGATGTTAACTTAAAGGGAGTTTATTTAATAGATCATTATGCAATTAAACAAATGATTTTACAAGGAACTGGAGGATCTATTATTAATACATCTTCTATACTTGGACTTGTAGGAAATCCTACAGCTTTTGCTTATTGTGCAACTAAAGGAGGAATTAATAGTATCACTAGATCAATGGCTCTTAGTGTTGCAGGTAATAACATAAGAGTTAATGCAGTCGCTCCAGGATACATTGAAACACCAATACTTAAAAATATCCCTGAAGAGGCAAAACAAATGATAATAAAGATGCATCCTCTTGGAAGACTAGGAAAACCAGAAGAAATAGCTTCAGTAGTAGCATTTCTTGCAAGTGATGCAGCATCATTTATAACAGGTGTAGTAATACCAGTAGATGGAGGTTATACAGCACAGTAATCTGAGCTGTTGTTGACAATATAGATAAATAAGTAATATACTAGATATATAAAAGCGATGATGAAATACTGGAAACATTTCTAGCTATATAAACTAAGAGAGATTCTCCAAAGAATAACTAGGGTGGAACCGCGGACTAATAAGTTCGTCCCTAAAATATATTTGGAGTTTTTTTGCTCTTAAGAAGGAGAAATTATGGAAAAAAGAACATTAGAAGAGATCGTGAACTATTGTAAAACTTATGGTTTTATATTTAGAGGTAGTGAAATATATGGAGGTTTAGCGAATACATGGGATTATGGTCCTTTAGGAGTTAATTTAAAAAATAATGTAAAAAAAGCTTGGACAAAGAAATTTATTGATGAAAACATATATAATGTAAGTATGGATTCCTCTATTTTAATGAACCCTAAAGTATGGGAAGCTAGCGGACATATAAAAACATTTTCTGATCCATTAATTGATTGTAAAAACTGTAAAACTAGACATAGAGCAGATAAATTAATAGAAGAATTCTCTAAAGGAGAAACAGATGGAAGTGGTTTAAATGATGAACAACTAATGGAGTATATAATAAAGAATAATATAGTTTGTCCAAATTGTGGAAAATTAGATTATACTGATATTAGAAAATTCAATCTAATGTTTAAAACATTTCAAGGAGTAACAGAAGATAATAAAAGTACAGTATACTTAAGACCTGAAACAGCTCAAGGAATATTTGTAAACTTTTTAAATGTACAAAGAAGCACTAGAAAAAAACTTCCTTTTGGAATTGGTCAAGTAGGTAAAAGTTTTAGAAATGAAATAACACCTGGAAACTTTATATTTAGAGTAAGAGAATTTGAACAAATGGAACTTGAATTCTTCTGTGCTCCTGGTGAAGAAATTAAATGGTTTAATTACTATAAAGAATTCTGTACAAACTGGTTATTATCTTTAGGAATAAAAAAAGAGAATTTAAGAGCTAGAGACCATTCTAAAGAAGAATTAAGTTTTTATAGTAACGCTACAACAGACCTTGAATATCTTTTTCCTTTTGGTTGGGGAGAACTTTGGGGAATCGCATCTCGTACTGATTATGATTTAAAACAACATATGGAATATTCAAAAGTATCTTTAGAATACACAGATCCTGAAACTAATGAAAAATTTATTCCATATGTAGTAGAACCTTCACTAGGATGTGATAGAGTAATATTAACATTCTTATGTAATGCATATGAAATAGAAACACTAGATAATGGAGAAACTAGAGAAGTATTAAAACTTCATCCTTTCCTTTCTCCTTATAAAGCTTGTATACTTCCATTAGTTAAAAAAATACATAATGATGCAGCAGTTGAATTATTTCAAAAATTTTCATCAAACTTTGAAACTACATATGATTCTTCTGGTTCTATTGGTAAAAGATATAGAAGACAAGATGCTATTGGAACACCATTTTGTATAACAGTAGATGATAATACATTAAATAATAATACAGTAACTATAAGATTAAGAGATACAATGGAGCAGCTTACTTTAAATATAGAAGATGCTATAAAATACATAGAAGATAATATTAAGTTCTAAGGAGCTTTTATGAAAAAGAATAAAGAGATAATAAATAACTTTCTTGATTATATAAAATTTGAAAAAAATTATAGTGAATTAACTATTAAAAGTTATAAACAAGACTTAGAAAGCTTTGTATCTTTTTTATCTAATAAAGAAATAACTTCTATTAAAAATGAAGATATAAAAGAATATATAAATTATATATCTAAAAAAGGATTATCATCTTCTTCAATATCTAGAAATATATCTAGTATTAAAAGTTTATATAAATATTT
>JAVXDN010000042.1:0-6726 GCA_036658935.1 Bacilli bacterium
AAAAGATGCAATATATTGTAATGATAGAAGTTTATCTTCAGGAACAGGAATAGGTCAAACACATACATTATATAAAGCCCAATCAAGACTAGAGCCAAATAAACGACCAGACTATAGATGCTCTCAAGCGAATGATCAATTTACAATAACAACAGCAAATAAAGGAAATAAAAAGTTGACATACCCAGTGGGATTAATAACAGCAGATGAAACAGCCTTTGCTGGTGGAATTGCGTACACATCTAATAGTAATTTTTATTTAAATACTGGGAATTGGTATTGGACTTTGTCACCTTTCTATTTCTATAATAAAAGTCAGGCTGCTTTTATGTTCACTGTGACTTCTGATGGCTCTCTAGCTGTTGGCTATACGACCAACACAGCTGGTGGGGTTCGTCCGATAGTTTCTCTTAAATCGAGTACTGAAGTTCTTAAGGGAAACGGGACAGCATCAAGCCCATATGAAATAATGTAATAGTCTAGACTATAAAATAAAATTAAGGAGAAAGTAATATATGAAAAAAAACGGATTTGTATTTTTAGAAACTATTGTAGTTTTAAGTGTACTTATGATTACTTTAATAGGAATTTATACTTCTTATAATTTTATTATTAATAATTCTAAGAGTAAAATATACTATGATAATATTAATGATGTATATAAAGTTAATATAGTAAAAAAATTAATTTCTAATTTAGAAGTACCCACCAATGAAAATTATAAAATATTAGAAAATACTACTTGTACTTCTTCTATGAATGCAGATTGTACTGCTGTATTAGGAAGATTTAATGTTAATCAGGTTGTTATTATATCAAATGTTGTAGAAAGTATTAATTCTCCTTCAGGTATTAAAAATTCAATGAAAGCATATTTAAGAACTTTAGATAAAGAAAAAAAACATTTAGTAGTTAGTTTTAATAGAAATGATAAAATATATTATGCATCTATAGAAATTTAGGAGGAAGTATGAAGAAAAATGGATTTACTTTAGTAGAACTATTAATTAGTTTAGCCCTTTTATCTATTGTTTTAGTATTCATGATGAGTGCTTTAGTAGATTTAAGAGATGAAGAACTTAAAACTGGAAAAGATACTTCAGTTTTACTTAATCAAGCTTTTATATCAAAAGCTATTAACCATGATGTAGTAACTTCTTCAGGTATTTCTTCTATTAATTGTCCTGATACATTTAACTGTAATATCATATTTAATAATAATATTTCAAAAAAAATTAATTTATCATCAGATAAAACTACATTATCTTATACTACTCCAAGTGATAACACTGTTACTATTATAAAGAAATTACCTGATGGTTATACTTATAAATCTATGATACCAAAAACGGACACAAAGCTTAAAGAATTAATTATTAAAGTAGAAGGAAAATCAATAGGGTTTTATGATATAGAAATATTTAGTTATTAAAAAACTATAATACCAAGAATTATTCCTATAATTACAGCTATTAATCTGTTTTTAAAAACTACTTTATAATTTATATTATATTCTCCCATAATAGAAGCTACTTGAGAAAATATAGATGTTCCTCCAAACATTAAAGAGAATATAATTAATAACATTTTCTTTTTTTCTAGTATGTTGATATCTAATATTTTATTTATTCCTTGAGTCATCTCTAAACATGAACTTATGATAGATGATACTACTGGTGAAAAGCTAATATATTTAAATATTATATTGCTAAGTGTATAAAAAATTACTATACTTCCAAGTATTATAAATAAAGTAGAGAATGAAGATAAAATAGATTGTTTTAAGCATTTACCAAAAGACGTTTTTATATATAAGTTATTATTTTTATTATAAGTCTTTTTAGAACTATTTCTAATAATTATACCTAATAATAAATTACTAAGTATAACAACTAAATATATCTTTAGACCCTTAGAAGTACTATTAAAACCTAAATATCCTATAGTACCTATAACAAACATAAAACTAGGAAAAAAAGTAAATGAAAGTATTTTAGTCGCTTCATCTATATTTATTATTTTATTATCTAAAAGAGAACTTATATATTTACTATTTGATGGATTACCTGAAAATAAACTAAGTATTACTACATAACATGAGCTTTCACTTATATTAAATAATATTGAAAATAATTTAGAAAATATTCTACTTATATATGAACTTATATTATAATTTATAAGAAAATCATTTAATACAAAAAATATAAATAAAGGAGGAAATACTTTATAAAAGAACATACTAGTACTTATCTTTACACTTGAAAAAATTACATCTATATTTTTAGTTAATAAAAATATTATTGAAATAAAAATAATCATTGTAAAGAATTTTCTGATTTTTATCATAAGTTTAGCCTTTCATGTTATAATATTAATATGAAAAATAAAATATTTATAAAATTTAAAAAGTTTTTAAAAGAGAATTATGGATTTTTAATTACATTTGTTCTTATTTTAATTATATTCAATATTCCTACTCCATATGAAATATATACTCCAGGAGGTCTTATTAATTTAAGTAAAAGAGTAGAAGTAGATGATGGACATAAGAGTAAAGGAAGTATGAATTTAACTTATGTAGGTGCTAAAAAAGGTGTAATTCCAATATATTTATTATCTTATGTAATACCTTCTTGGGATAGAGTAAGTGTTGAAGATAAAAAAATTGATAATGAGAGTTATGATGAAGTTATAGTACGTGGCAAAATCGATTTAAAGAATGGAAATAATTTTTCTATAATTAATGCATTTAGAGAAGCTGGTGAAAAATGCGAGATAGTTAATACTAGAATTATGGTATATCATATATTAGAGGATGCTAAAACTCAATTGAAAGTTGGGGACGAAATTATTAGTGTAAATAATATTATAATAAATAATTTAGATGATCTAGCTGAAATTGTAGCATATAAGAATCCAGGAGATAAAGTAACATTAAGTGTTAAAAGAAAAAAAGATATAATTGATGTAAATAGTGAATTAATAGAAAAAGATGGAGGAATTATTATTGGAATTTATGCCACTAAGTCTATTGAATTAAAAACGGATAAAAAAGTTGATTTTAAAAATAATAATAATGAAAGTGGGTCAAGTGGAGGTCTTATGAATTCACTTGAAATATACAATCAACTTAATAAAGAAGATATAACTAAGGGCAGAAAGATTAGTGGTACTGGTACTATAGATATAGACGGTAATATAGGAGAAATAGGTGGAGTTAAATATAAACTTATGGGAGCTTATAAAAATAAAGCTGATATATTTCTTTGCCCTAAAGAAAACTATGAAGAAGCTATGAAAGTTAAGAAAGAAAAAAAATATAAAATAGATGTAGTTAGTGTTTCTACATTAAAAGATGCTATTGAATATTTAAAGAAATAATATTTTGTAAATAAAAAATAAATGAGAGTTGACTATATTCATTTATTTTTTTATAATAGTTTAAGAAAAGTAGGAGAGTATTATGAATAATAAACGTGGTTTTACAATAATTGAAATATTGGTAGTTATTACTATTCTTCTAGTAACTTCTATAGGTGGTACTTTTGCATTTACTAAAGTTATGAGTAATAATAAACTTCGTGAATGGAAGAATATTCAAAAGAATATAACTGATGCAACAGAAACATATATTAATACAGATAAAGAAGTACATGAACATGTATATGAAAGTTGTTTAAATGTTAAAATACCTTTAAAGACTTTATCTGATAGAGGATTAATAAAAGATAATTTAAAGAATCCAATTACTGGAGAAAAGTTAAATTATAGTGAAACTGTTTTAGCTGAGAGTTCTCCTAATTGTGCAGGATTAATTTTATATTCTTATAAAGATTATATTAGTGGAGATCCTAAATTTGTTTGTGAAGTTAATCCTAGTTCTGGAAAAATAGATAAGGCTGAGGTTGAAAAAATAATAGAAGATTATTTAAAGAATCATTCAATAGGTGGATCTAGTGGTCCTACTAGTTCTTATATAGCTAAAGGGACTAATGTTAGAAATTGGGTTAAGTTTGGAACAAGTTCTAATCCTAATCTTTTATGGAGAATTCTATGGAAAGATGAAATGGGTAGCATGAGAATTGTTACGGAAAGTAGTATTGGAACATATAATTTTCCTAATTCAGGAGATGGAAGTTTTGGAACTACAATAGATAATAATATTAATGCTTTTTATAATTCATTAACTAAGAAAGAAAATGTTATTGAATCATCTTATTGTTCTTTATATACTAGAAATGATGAAAGTGGAGAGTTTGCAAATAAATGTAGTAGCACTTATAATAAAAAAGTTGGAACTCTTAGTATATTAGATATTGAAGCTTCTTTTAATGGTGGAACAAGTTATATAACTAGCGGAGGAAGTACTGCAATATTTGGTAGTGCTTTATATACTAGACTTGGTTCACCTGGAGCTTGGATTAATTATGGAGTTTATTATCCAGGAAATGGAATGAGTCCTAATTATCATAGAGATTATATAAATTTACCTTTTAGACCAGTTGTAACTCTTAATGAAAAAGTAAAAATAGTTAGTGGAATTGGCTCAAAAGAAGATCCATTTGTAATAGGCTAAAGATAAAGTTATCTTTAGTCTTTTTTTCTACAAAATAATAGGAGTTTCTATTATATAATTTTTTTGAGGTGAAGAGATGAATAAAAAATTTATAATATTATGTATTATAATTGGGTTTTCTTTTTCATTATTAATATTATTTATTTATAAAAAAAATAATATTAATAATGTAGAAGATACTAAGATATATTTATTACAAGCTGGAGCTTTTAAAGATTATGATAATGCTGTTAAATTAACCAAATCTCTACAGACTTATACTGTAATAAAAGAAGATATGTTATATAAAGTTTATGTTTCTGTCGCTAGGAGTAAAACAAATGCTGAGAAATTAAAAGTGTTTTACAATAATATGGGTAATAATATATATATAAGGGTTCAAATTATTAATGATAAAAAGTTTAATGATATTCTTAGTAAATATGATGAATTAATTAGTGAAACTAATGATAAGAATACTTTACTTACTCTTAGTAGAGAACTTTTAAAAAAGTATAAAGAAATGGAGTAGTTATATGTATATTACAATTAAAGATATGAGGGAAGAAGAAAGACCAAGAGAGAGATTAATTAAATATGGAGTAAATAGTTTAAGTAATGTAGAACTTCTTTCTATTGTCTTAAAAAGCGGTGTAAAAGGTTTATCTGTTAAGTCTTTATCTTCTTTTATATTAAAAGAATGTGGAGGGCTTGAAGGTCTAGAAAATATAAGTATTAATAAACTATTAACTATAAAAGGTATAGGAAATGCTAAAGCTAGTGAACTTATTTCTTCTATTGAATTAGGTAAAAGAATATATTATATTAAGAATAAAGTAAATACTATTCTTGATAATTCATATAAAGTAAATAATTATTTTAAAGATTTATTTGTTTATTTAAATCAAGAGAAGTTTTATGTTGTTTGTTTAAATCAAAAGAAATGTTTAATTAATTATAAGTGTCTATTTGTAGGTAGTCTTAATTCTTCAGTAGCCCATCCAAGAGAAATATTTAAAGAAGCAATTAATTCATCTTCTGCATATATAATTATAATGCATAATCATCCCTCAGGAGATGACAATCCTAGTATTCAAGATATTGAACTTACCTCTATAATTAAAAGTGCAAGTATAGTTATGGGTATTCCTTTAATAGATCATATTATATTTGGTAATAATTCTTTCTATAGTTTTAGTGATCATAAGTTACTTTAATATTTCATATATTTGTTTTAGGTGACTGATATGACTATAGAAGAATATAAGAAGAATAAATGTATTAAAACTAATAATTATTTTAAAAATTTATTAAGTAGATTTTTATTAACTCTTATTATTTTTATGTCTTTATTTATATTAATTAATAATAATAAGCTAGCACAAAAGTATATTAATAAATATTTATTTGAAACTAATTTTAAGTTTAGTGAAGTTACTAAAATATATAATAAATTATTTGCAGATATTAATAAAATTAATACTAAGAAAGTTAATTCTACTTTAGGACTTACTTATACTTCTTTAAATCCTTATTTAAATGGAGTTAAATTAAGTGTTGAAAAAGATTATCCTGTTAATTTATTAAATAGTGGAATAGTTGTTTTTATTGGAGAAAAAGAAGGATATGGTCATACTATTATAGTTCAACAAAGTGATGGAATAGATACTTGGTATTCAGGTCTTCAAAATACAAATATTAAGATGTATGAGTATTTAAATAAAGGAAGTATTATAGGTTCAGCTAGAGGTGAGTTTACTATGACTTTCGCTAAGGATGGAGAGTTCTTAAATTATAAAGAAATACTTAAGTAAGATAAAAGTTCATGAACTTAGTTATATAATAGTTTTAATTTCCTTTATTTCAGGATATTTTAATATAATATTTCTACTTTTACTTCTTATAATTATTCATGAACTTGGTCATTGTTTTATGATTTTATATTATAAATATGATTTAGAAAAAATTGTTATTTTTCCTTTTGGTGGAATAAGTATTTATAATGCTTTACTTAATAGTAGTATTAAAGATGAGTTATTTATTATGATTATGGGTCCTTTATTTCAAATTATATTTACGTGTTTTATATATTTTTTATATACTTTAGGATTTGTAAATATAGAGATTTATAGTATGATGTTATCTCTAAGTATAATGCTTTTATCTTTTAA
>JAVXDN010000043.1:0-6561 GCA_036658935.1 Bacilli bacterium
TATTCTTATACAAGCTTCAAATCCATCACCTTTAACTATTAATCTATCTTTAAAACCCACTCCACCTACTGGTTGAATTTTACTTAGTAAATATGGATTATATTCTATTTTGTTTTTCAATCTAATTTCTCTCCTCTCTTTACTTTTATGAATATTTATTTTTTTGTAAAAAAATAAGAACTAATATTAATTAGTCCTTGTTTTATATATTATTAAGTATTTATTTTTCTACATTAATTCTATCTAGTAGTTTAATTGCTTATTTACTTAATTCTATGAACAAACTTTTTTTATAGAGCAAATAAATAGTTAGCCCTATAATACTAATTTCTTTAAATCCAACAATTACTATACTATTTATCCAAAATAGTATATATAATATTCCTATTATGATACTAAGTATTAAACTATTTTTAATAAAGCATTTATACAAATTAATTTTATCTATTCTTTTTTTATCACTTTTAAACATACTATTCATGCCATAAGAAATTATAAACATTAATGACATAAATAAAATATATGTAATATACGCACTTCCTATATTACATATATTAAATTTGAAACCTCTCACCTCTTTATCACTAACTATCATTAATAATATAGAAGTCACCCATATACATATATCATATTTATATTTTAAAACCAAATGCTTCAACAATAGACCTCCTTCCTTCAGTCTTATAATAACAACTAGTTAGATATATTATATAAACCCCTTTGTTTTTCTTCTTCCTTCAATACTCCACTATTTAATAGATGATCTATTCTACTTATATCTTTACCTTTTTTATTTATTTTTGAATAACACCCTAAAAAATATATATTTTCAAATGTTATAATCTTCTTTGATATTTTAAATAAATTAAAATTCCCATTTCCTAACCCTTTTAAATATTCATATCTAAAAGCTTCTATCTTATTTATCAAATATTTCTTTTCATTAATGCTTAAGTTAGTGTCTAAATTTATATCTTCTTTTATTTTAAATTCTATATAAGGATCAATTAAATGGTTATTTCTTATATTCATATTAACAGTTTTTAATTTTTTCTTATAAACTTCATTTTTATCCATTTGAACACCTCTACATAAGCTTTGTATTAGGATTATTCATCTTAAATAGTATTTTTAGTTTCTTTTCTATATCTAATGATTTAAATTGTATTGCTATATTTTGATTTCTTAGTAATGATCTTGTTACATCTTCTTTATTTGATTTTTCATTTGCGAATATCATTATATAAAATTCTCTATTCTGCCTATGTTCATCTAAAAATATTAATTCATTTAATTTTTCATTTAAAAATTTAAAATAAACCTCATTTTCACAATTATTTATTTTACTTCTTATATATTGTTGTTGCTTTACTGTATTAACAGGAAAGTTCATTGATATTAATTTGAAATCTTCTACATAATTTCTTAAAAATGATATAAAGTTATATATGTGCATTTTAGTTTCATTTTCACTAAATGAATATATATCCTTACTTTCAATCTGAAATATATCTAAATATCCATTTTTCATAATAAAACTTTCATCATCTGCTACATCTATAAATTCTAATAGCTCTTTAGTTGTTCCCAATATTTTTTTGTTTTCTATTTTCATTTCTTTTAATTCTTTTTTCTTTGCTTTCTTTTCTTCTTTAATTTTTATTTTTTCTTCTTTTGTTAATTTAATTTTCTTCTTTTTTTGCTCTTCCTTTTTTAGCTGCTTAATTTTATTTGTACTAATATTTTCAAATTTCTTAATTGTCATTAATTCACGTCCTTTATTAATAAGAGTATGACTAATTTAATTAGCCATACTCTTATTATTTTATTCTCTTATATAGACTTTTCTATTTCTTTTAAATGCATAATGTATACTTTGATATGTTCTTTTCTTTGGATTACTCATACTTTTACTAACTAGCACTATAGCCATTATTAATACAAATATATAATATATCACCACCAATGGTGCATATACTAAAGGTTGCAATATCCAAGCTATCATTAATGCAATACATACAAATGCTATATCAAATAGATATAAGCTTTTAGTAAATTTCATTTCTGATACTATTTCTTTAGGCATTACATATTTCATATAATTCTACTTACCACCTTTCTTATTTTTTACATTCCACTTACCAGTTGTATTTTTACCTAAGTTATATGCTCTTGACATATCATTAGTCA
Source organism: Bacilli bacterium (assembly GCA_036658935.1). GTDB lineage: Bacteria > Bacillota_I > Bacilli_A > RF39 > UBA660 > JAVXDN01. Next base: position 2,191 of record JAVXDN010000043.1, read on the forward strand.
TTTTAGAATTTTTAAATCCATCTGCTATAAACTGACCAATACCTCTATCTTCCATATTTCCACTAGTATTTTTTCTAGTACCTACTCCACTACTATTTACATCATTTGAAGCATTCATATTATCGCTAATACTATTATTATTTTTGTTATTTTCGTTCATACTGTTATTTCTACTGTTATTATTAACATCTTTTAAATTGTTGTTACTATTAATATCATTGCTTCTATTTTTCACTTCATTAGGTATAGTTTGATTATTATTCATTTCTTGTTGCAGTGGTTTAGGATTTATTTTTTTATCTATTGTTCCAATATTTTTATCTCCATTAGTATTATTCTTCATTTCTTCTTGTAATGGATTATTACTATTTTGTGGCTTTTCTCTATTCATGTTACCTTGTACATTCTTAGAGTTATTACCATTAATATTTTTATCTACACTAGCATTGTTTTTCATTTCTTCTTGTAATGGATTCTGATTGTTATTGTTATTTTTATTGTTATTTTTTAATTCTCCATTTCTCATCTGTTGTTCTAATGTATTATCCATTGGTTTATTCGTGTTTTGTGATTCATTCTTAGCTAAATTTTCTTGCATATTTATAAAACTATTCCCTTTACTATCATTATTCTTCATTTCTTCTTGTAATGGATTTTGATTGTTATTATTATTTTTTAATTCTCCAATTTTCATTTCTTCGTCTAAGGTATTATCAATTGGTTTATTAGCCTTTTGTACTTCCTTTTTAGCTAAATCATCTTGTATATCCCTAGCATTGTTATCCTTGTCTACTCCAATATTTGATAAGCTACCCTCACTATTACTATTTTTACTATTCATTTCTTCCTGAAGTGTAGGTTTATTTGATGTTTTATCATCATTCTTTAGGTTTCCTGATTCATTTTTTGTAATTTCATTTAATTGTTCACTATTATTATCTGACTTATTATCATTTTCCAATTTATTATCTTTAGAATTTTCTAAGTCATTATTTTCTCCATTACTTGTAGCTTTACTATTATTCATCTCTTCTGCTAATGGTTTTCCTAATAAATATTTATTTTTATCATTATCTTCTTCTTTTGAATTTTTATCTCCTGAATTTTTACTTAGTCCACCTGCCATAGCACCTGCTGCTCCTGCCATTCCTAACATACCAGCTCTACCTAATTGCATTCCACTACTAGCAAGTCCCTTTGTAGCATTTCCAGCACCCTTAATAAGACCGTATCCTGCCATCGTAGCACCCCATCCACTTTTTACTCCTGCATCCATACCTAGTATTCTTTCTATTAGTTCTGGACCATGTACAACTGCTATACTCACTCCTACTAAAACAACTATTTTAGCTAGTCCTTTTGTATCTAATCCTGCATTCCCAAGGCTACTACCTAGCCATGTAGTAAATATAATATACAATTTAGTCATTACCGCAGTAGCAAATATAATTATAAATGTTGTAACTATATGTTTTATTATTTCCTTTAATTTTTTTCCATCATCTATGTCAGCAAATGCAAAAAGTGTAGCAAAAAGTTTATCAAATGCTAGTTCAAATAATAATCTAGCTACTTTTAATGCTACACATAATAAAGTTATTGCCATTGCTCCAAGTGTTACTATTATAGATATAAAATCCATACTATACCTATAAAATTCTTCATCTATCGCAAGCCAACCCTTTTCTAATTTTTCGACTTGTAAATTTCCTTTTTCATCTACTACTACTTTATTTTCCATAACCTTATCATTTTTCACTTTATCCTTATCTACCAATTCATTTTCATCTATTCTAAATATTTTATCTGATGATATTTTATTAGTTGTTCCATTTAATTTATAATTTATAGAATCTAAGTAATGCAAATCATAAATACTATTTTTCACAAGTTCATTTGCCGAACTTGTATATTCGCTAGTTGTACTCTTTACTGCTAAACTTGTCATATCATTTAGCTTAATCATTAGTGTTGGTAGTAAAACTATTACTACTACTGAAAAAATTAAGTTCGCTGGTAATTGTCCTCTATCCTGCTTCTTGTTTAGAATTATTTTCATTCCTAACATAGCTATAGAAACAGCCAGTATAACCCAAATTAAAGGCTTATACTTACTTATCAAAGCATTAACTTCAGAACTATTAAAAAATCCATTTAGATTATATATGTTGGTTACTACACTTTCCATTCCATTAACTATAGTTCCTAGAATTTTTATTAAAGCCCAACCTAACCATCTAAAGCAATTAGTAATTATTCCATCTATCTGCGTTATATTATGTTCATTTAACCTTATTACAATTTCCTCCATTAATTCACACCGTCCTTTCTACACTATATCTCTTACTACCTACTATTATTTAGGTTATAATCAGCTATTAAGTTAAGTCAATTCTATTCTTCTAATTTCTTTATACCTTTTTTCAAATATAATTTTAATTCTTCATTCTTATTATTTTCTGCTATGTTTCTAAATATAATCCACTTAGTGCTTGGATCTATTTTTATAGGATTATTAACATACATATCTACTACTTTATTTATTTCATATATTTCATCTATCTCAAATATTTTACCTATTTCCATATTATTTAATTGATTTATTTTTTCATTTTCTTCACTTTTTTCACTCTCTTTACTATTATCTTCATCATTTTCTTTATTGTTATTAAATATCAATAATAATTCTTTTAATTCTACGTCTTCATGAAGTGTTTTTATTTTTACATTTAGTAAGTTTTTTGTATTATCAAAGAACTTTCCTAAATATTCATATCTATACTTTAACGTATTCTCTTCTCTATTGAATATTGGGTTTGGTCTTATTTTATTTCCTTTTAAATCCCTACGCTTTGTTCCTCTTACAATAACAATTTCGCCTTCTTCTAATCTCATTAATTCATTAGCATTTAATATTCTTTTCCCATCAACACTTTCTGTTTGATGTTTCGTTGTGTCAAATACTTCTCCACTTCTTGAATAGGATACTATTGTTTCATCTCCTAAAAGTTTTGAAAACTCTTCAGATGTTTCTGAATCATTTGTGAATATATAAAACTTATTGGAGCAATTTCCTAAGATTGTATTATAATCATCTCCATAAGATTTTTTAAGTTGAGATATAGCTTGAATAACAAGATTAAACCTTATATTTCTACCAAGACATACAGTTACTATATTTGACATCCCTTCTATTGCTGGCATATTACCAAATTCATCTAGTAAAAATATTACTTCTCTATCACATTTTTGACTATCACTTAATGATGCTTCTTTTGCTAAAATATAATATAGTTGCCTAACAAAAATTGAAGCTATAACATGATTTGAAACATCATAATCAGGTGTAACCATAAATAAAGCTACTGGTCTATCCTCATCTGATTTAAATCCTATACTCCTAAGGTTTATTGAGTTCTTTGAAGTCATTTTTGCTAATTCATCCATTGTGAATATTTGTAATTCTGACATTGCAGTTGAAAATATTCCTCCTCTAGTCGCTCCTTTTGAGAAGTTTGAAGTTGCATATTGCATTTTGGCTACTGAATCTGCATCTAAATTTTCAAAGTATTTATCTAATTCATTTTTCTCCATAGCATCTTCTTTTGAGCCTAACTCTGATAGCATATTAGCTACTGAATATAATGTCATTTTTGACTTTGTTTTATCTATTTTTTTATTAATTTTAGCTATTATTTTTTCTTTATTTTCACTATTTCCATCTTCAACACTTTTTAAAGTTGTTTTAAGTTGTTCACATTCTTTAAAACACTTATCTATAACTGCAAGTATTAAGGCATTAACTAAACTCATAGCTGATGTTTGCCAAAATGGATCTTTTGTACCAGCTTTATAATAAAGAGTATAAGTTAATGTTTTACATAAACTTTGAGCTTCACTATATTCTCCTTTTTCATAAGCATCTATAATAAGTTGTAATGGATTATAACTCATTGAGTTCATAGGGTTTAATAAATTAAGCACTTCTACTCTATATCCTCTAGCTTCTAAAGTATCCTTAGATGCTCCATACAACTCCCCTTTGGGATCATTTATTATTAATGAAGATTTTATATATGCTCTTGAATATAAATCTATTGTAGGAAATACAAACAATTCACCTTTACCACTTCTTGTCGTTCCAATTATTAAATTATTAACTGGACTATCATCTATAAACAGCTTATTTCCAGTTCTACTAATAATTACTCCACCTTTTCCTTCATATCCTCCATTTTCTTTTTCAATTCGGCTTTCTACTTCATCAACTTCTTTATATTGTTCTTTTATTTCTTCTTCTGTAGTAAACCTACTTGTACCCTTTTGACCTTCTCTTATATCCTTAAATGAAGCTTTTATATTAATAATAAA
>JAVXDN010000044.1:0-6437 GCA_036658935.1 Bacilli bacterium
TTTTTTAAAACCTTAACATACGCTTTAGGTATAGATAAATTATTTAATCCTCTTTCCTTAATTAATCCCTCAATATTAAAATCAAAATCTTTTAAATATAAATACTTAAGTGATGTATCTTTTCCGTTTTCACAAACTATATAATAAGTACAATTACTAGGTAAAGAAACATCAAATAATATTTTATTCTCTTCTGTTAAAGTATTATTTACATTTATAATTCCATCACTATATGGTTTAATTATATAATTAATTCTTTTACTTCCCTTTTCATAAGTAATATTATATATATGTTCTTGTATATCTTCACTCTTTATTCTAAGTGATACTTCACCTGATAAATACTTTTCTAAGAGTCTTGCATTTTCACAATATTTTAAAATTTTATCACTCTTATCTAATTCTCTAATAACATCTTTTATATCTTCTTCATTATTTATAATAAACTCATAACCAACTAACTGAATAAAACTTAAAATACACTTATGTCCTTCTCTAAACTCATGTATTCTTTTTTTATCAAAAAACAATTCATCAAAAAAAGCTTGTTTTATATTAAAAGAATCTAAATCTCTATAAAAATCTAAAAGTTTTTTAGAAGAATTATCTTTAATATAATCAAACAATAATCTATAACTAAAAGCATCATTCATATTAAATCTTTTCTCCTCAGCAGTATCCTATATTACTTTTAATTTCCCTATATGTCAACATGAAAAAAAGTACTAAATACAGTACTTATTCTCTTTTTAAATATTCTTCAGTTACTTCCTTATCAATACTATCTAAACTGTTTTTTAACTTACTAGTATTATCAAAATTATCTTCTATAATATCATAATCATCCGCTTCATTTAATATAGCGATTCTGACCTTTGTATCCCCTACTATTTCTATACCTAATTCTTTTTCAATAACATATTTAATAACATGATCTTCTTCCTTAATATTAGTACAACTAGGATTATGAAGAGCTCTTATAATAATCTCATATTGATTAGTTAAAGGAATATCATCTTTTAACTTTACCTTAACTTTTTCAATATAATTTTCTTTTTTAACTGCAACACTAGTCTTAGTATTATTTTCAAAACTATACCATATATTAACATCAAAACTTCCAGTAATTACAATAAATCCATTATCATTCTTAGCACTATAAACATGATTAATTACCCAACAACCAAGAACTGTATTTACACTAGATTCAACAAACATTTCATAATCATTTTTAAAAGTTTTCTTACCCTTACCTACAACAGCCTTAGTAACTATCTCCTTATATTCCTCCATTTGCATCCCCTAGACTATTGTATGACTTTATAATTTATTTAGTTACTAAAACCCCATCTAAACTAAAACTTTTAGCCTTTAAAATCTTTACAAGAACTATTTTACCTGTAATATCTTCTTCACTTTCAATATTTACTATCTTCATGCATTCAGTATAACCAGTATATCTCTTATTATTTTTTTCACTAATACCAGTAACTAAACATTTCACTTCAGTGTTTTCTAAAAGCTTATTTGATAGACTAGAATACTTATTTACTAAAGTATTAAGAATATGTAATCTATTTAATTTCTCATCCTCACTTACAGTCTCTTCCATCGCTTCAGCTGGAGTTCCTTTTCTTTTAGAAAAAGCAAAAGTATAAGCAGTATCAAACTTTATTTCATTAACAAGATTTAAGGTTAAATTAAAATCTTCTTCAGTTTCTTGAGGAAAACCAACAATAATATCAGTAGTAATACAAGAATAAGGTATTTCTCTTCTTATTTTTTTTACTAAAGAAATATATTCATTAACTTTATATCTTCTTCCCATAAGCTTTAATATCTTATCACTTCCACTTTGAACTGGTAAATGAAACCAAGGCATAATATTAGGTGAATGTTTTATTACATCAATCATCTTATCACTAAAATCCCAAGGATGAGAAGTAACAAATCTAATTCTATCAATACCTGTATCACTTACATCTTTTAAAAGTTCAGATAAATCATAATCAGTATACAAATCTTTACCATAAGCATTAACATTTTGACCTAAAAGAACTACTTCCTTATATCCATTATTTTTAAGATTAATTATCTCTTCTATAATCTTTTCTTTTTCTCTACTTCTTTGTTTTCCACGAGCTAAAGGAACAATACAATAAGTACAGAACTTATCACAACCTAGAATTATATTAACATATCCGCTTACATTAGAATTTCTTTTAATTGGAGTACCCTCTATAATATTCCCTTCAATACTCTCTACATTTACAATTTGTTTTAAATTATATGAATCATTTATAAAATCTAATAGAGAAGTAAAATTATGAGTTCCAAATACAAAGTTAACAAATGGAAGCTTATCAACAATTTTTTCACTAACTGATAATTCTTGAGGCATACATCCGCCCACTCCAACTATCACCTCAGGTTTTATTTCTTTTAAAGACTTAACTCTTCCTAAAAGACCAAAAACCTTATCATGAACATTTTCTCTAATAGCACAAGTATTAAGAATAATTAAATCAGCTTGTCCCATAATTAAAGTTTCAATGTACCCTACAGAATATAAAATACCTTTAATCTCTTCACTATCATGCTCATTCATTTGACATCCATAAGTTCTAAGATAGAAAAGTTTTCCTTTTCCCATATTTTCATAACTTTTATTTTTTTTATAATTAATTTTTAGAACTTCTTTATCAGTTCTCTTCTTAGCTTCTATCATATCTGGTAAAATCATTAATATCACTTCCTAGTAATCAAATTATACATACTATTAGATAATATTTCTATACAAAAATTATATTTCTCTAATATCTAAAATATCACTAATCTTAATTAATTCATTATCTATAGTTAAAAGATTATATTTATTTTTAGATATAATCTTAACCTTTCTTACATTATTAATTATTACATCACTTGAATATATAAAATTAGAACTAGAAAATATCTTATCAATTTTAGCAATAATATTATTATTTTGAATATTATTACTTATCTTATCTTCTTTAGAATAAAAAAGACTAGAATTGTTATTAACTTTACTTTCACGATTATTAATAAAAACCTCAGGTAAATTATTTTCCATATTTTCTCCTTTTTATAGTTTTATTAGTTATATTTTGGGTATTACTAATTATATGAAAAACAAACCATATAAATATATCATAATCTCTACTTGTATAATTATATTCATGAGTATAAGTATTATATCAATATATAATTCTTCTTTTTGTCTAAGTGATTATTTTAGTTATTTTTATATAAAACAAATAATATTTTATATATTATCTTTTATAGTATTTATAATAATTTTATTTATTGGAAATGATAGAATAATTCGTTTATCACCATACATATATACTTTTTGTATAATACTTTTAATATTAGTACTTATATTTGGAACTACAATAAATAACACAAAAGGATGGTTTAGCTTAGGATTTATACATATTCAGCCTAGTGAGATTATGAAAATAGGATTAATATTGTTATTAGCTAAAACAATATCTTCATATAAATATATAGAACATAAAACATATAAAAGTGAAGCTATACTAATACTTAAAGTATTTCTTCTTACCCTACTTCCATCTATTTTAGTATTTATAGAACCAGATACAGGTAGTGTTATAATGTACTTTTTAATAAGTATATTTATGCTTTTTATGAGTAAAATTCATTTAAGATGGTACTTAATTATAGGTGTTATTATATGTGTTTTATTATCCTCATGTACTATTTTTTATTTATATTATCGTGATTCATTCATAAATATATTAGGAAATAACTTTTACTATAGATTACAACGACTATTAGAATGGTTCTCTTCTTATGGAATGCAATTAGAAAACAGCTTAATAACTATATCTCATGGAGGGATATTTGGAAAAGGAATAGGACATATACCTATATATATCCCTGAATCATATTCTGATTTTATATTTAGTATATATAGTTTAAGCTTTGGATTAATTGGTAGCTGCTTTCTAATTATAATAATTATTATTTTTATTATATGCTTGATATATATGTGTATAAAAGCAAAAAAAACAGTAGATAAATATATAATCTCTGGTTTTATATGTGTAGTACTATTTTCTTTTATTTATAGTATATCCCTAAGTATAGGACTTGTCCCAATAATGGGAATACCTCTTCCTTTTATTTCATATGGAGGATCAAGTCTAATTACTTATATGATACTCTTAGCATTAGTCATAAATTCTAACTTAAAAAACTTGTGGTGTGAAGAAATTATATAATTATACTTCCAATAAAGAAAGAGAAATCTTCCCTTTAACTTTATCAATCTTATCAACATAACACTCTACAATATCTCCAACACTTACTATAGTTTTAGGATCACTTACGAAACTTTTACTCATTTTAGAAATATGTAATAACCCATCATCATGAAGACCAATATCTATAAAAGCTCCAAATGATGCTACATTTCTCACTGTTCCCTCTAACTTATCTCCTACATTTAAATCATCAATGGTTAAAATATCTGATTTTAATATAGGTGCATCCATTTTTTCTCTAGGATCTAATCCAGGATTAAGAAGTTCTTTAATAATATCTTCTAAAGTAAACTTATCAATATCTTCATGTAATAATAGCTCTTTAATATTAACATTTTTTAATTTTTCTTTAAACTCTTCTTTATTAATATCATTAATATCTAAATTTAAATAATCTAATATTTTTTTTGTTTCATTGTAACTCTCAGGATGAATACCAGTCTTATCCATAATATTATCCCCATCATTAATTCTTAAAAATCCTATACATTGTTCATAAGTCTTAGCACTAATACCTTTAAGTTTCCTGATTTGTTCTCTATTTTTAAACATAGATTTTTCTTTACTTTTAATTATTGCATTTATTGAAGTTTTATTAAGTCCAGATACATACTTAAGTATTTCTTCAGATGCAGTATTTACACATACACCTACTTCATTAACTATCTTTAAAACAGTAAACTCTAAAGATGAATTTAATTTTTTTGAATCCACATCATGTTGATATTCACCAACACCAATACTTTTAGGATCTATTTTAACCAGTTCAGATAAAGGATCTTGAACTCTTCTACCAATACTTACTGCACTTCTTTGTTCAACATGATAAGTAGGAAACTCTCTTTGAGCTTCTTTACTAGCTGAATAAACACTAGCGCCCGCTTCACTTACTATTAAATACTTTGCATTTGTATTTTTAATAGCCTCCGCTACAAAAGCTTCACTTTCTCTAGATGCAGTTCCATTTCCAATAGCAATTAATTCAACATTATATTTATTAATTAAACCCTTAAAAATATCAAAAGCTTCTTGTCTTTTATTAACTGGAGGATGTGGATAAATAACCCCTATTTCTAAAACATTACCAAATTGATCTAAAACTGCAAGTTTACAACCAGTCCTAAAAGCAGGATCAAATCCTATTACAGTTCTTCCCTTTATTGGTCTAGTCATAAGTAAATGTTCTAAATTATTAGAAAAAGTATCAATAGCTTTATCTTCAGATAAAATTGTAACGTCACTTCTAATTTCTCTTATAATACTAGGTACTATTAATCTTTTTAAACTATCTTTTATAGATGCCTCTACTATATCATTTACAAAAGAATTACTATTTTTAATAATTTTATCTCTTAATAAAATAAATAACTTATATTCATCCACTACTATATTAACAGTCAATATTTTTTCTTTTTCTCCTCTATTAATCGCTAATAATCTATAGTGTTTTATATATTTAACATTTTCACTAAAATCATAATACATATCATATAGCATCTTTTCATCAACACTGTTTTTCTTTTTAACTGATACAATCTTACCAGTATTAAAGTAAAAATTCCTAACAAGTTTTCTATAAAAAGCATTATCACTTATCCACTCACTTATTATATATGAAGCACCCTCAATTGCTTCTTTACTATCCATATCATAGTCTTTACATAACTCTTGAACAGAGCCATTAACTGGAAAAGACATTATTTTTTTAGCTAAACCTTCAAGTCCTTTAGCGATAGCTTCAGTAGCTTTTGTCTTCCTTTTTTCTTTAAAAGGTCTATAAATATCTTCTACATCTACTAAAGCATTACACGCTAAAACACTATTTTTTATCTCTTCAGTTAAAAGGCCTTTTTCATCTATTAAACGAATTACATCTTCTTTTCTAGTTAATAAAGATAAAGAATACTTATAAATACATTCAATAGATCTAATTTGATTTTCATCAAGTCCTCCAGTTCTTTCTTTTCTATATCTAGCTATAAAAGGAATAGTTGAGCCTTCACTAAGTAAAGAAAGCACTTCTCTAATAGCCAATTCATCTAAAGATGTACTACTACATATTGATTTAATTACATTTTCATTCATATTTTATTCTCCTAATATCCCTAATTATAACATATGAAA
>JAVXDN010000045.1:0-6234 GCA_036658935.1 Bacilli bacterium
TAGAAGTTTTACAACTTTTATTTATAATACTCAGTATTTTTTTGTTTATAAGGGGAGTATTTCTTATGGTACTAAGGTGTAGTGTACCATAGTAGTTTTTTATTAAACTTATTAGTTAAGCAATATTAGGTATAAAAAATGGGTATGTGGAGGAATATTTTTCTTGAGGTATATGATTTATTATGTAGTTAGGGTTAGTAAGAAAATAATACATAAAAGGGGAATTATATTATGAAGAAGAATAAAACGGTAGCATATTTATTAGCAGCAACATTATTAGTAGGGGGAACTTTTGCTGGAACTAAAGCATTCTTTAGTGATCAAGCACAAGCTAAAAATGATTTAGTTATAACTATGGGGGACTTAGATGTTGAAGTTAAGGAAGGAAATTGGATGAAAGGTAAAGAAGCTGGTCGTCCAGGATCAGAAGTAATATCAAGTGGTGAAAATAATAATATTATGAATAATGCAAAGCCAGGCGATGGATTTCTTAAAGAAGTAACTATAACAAATAATGGTACATTAAATCAAGAAATAAAGATAACAGCGAGTGCAAAAAAACCAGGAGTTGATGAATCAATAATGAAATATATAACTGTTGATGATAAAATTATTACAAGTTTAGATAAGCAAGTAATAGCTCCAGGTGCTACAGTTAAAGGCAAGATATTAGTTACTCTAAATTATATAAATATGCCAGGAAAACATAATGAAGATGGTAGTTTTAATACAGATAAAACGCAAACGGTAGATTTTAGTGAACTTGGGGGAATATTTACTATTGATGCTAAGCAAACGGATGCACCTGCAAGTATAAAAAATCCACATACACCTCAACCTAGATAAATTTATGTATAAAAGCATCCTTATATAAAAGAGATGCTTTTATCTTTAAGGAGAAGAATTAATGCATAATATAAAAAGAATTATAAAAGTTATGACGATAAGTTCGATTATATGTTTCGTTATAGCCACTCCTACTTTTGCATCATCTAAAAATACAAATAATATATCATTAAGCATAGAAAGATATGAACCAAAAGAAGGATGGAAACCAGGAGATAACAATGAAATTAAAATTACTATTAAAAATAATAGTAATAAAAATATAAAAGTAGATCAAATATTTATAAACCATAAATCTAAAGAAGGCTTAAATTTAGAAAAGGCATTTAAAGAAATGAGTGAAAATACCAATGTAATTTTTAGATATAACAATAAAAACATATCTAAAGATATTACATTGCAAAACTTATTATCAGATGGAAAAGTTGTGATTGATGATGTAGTAGTAAATAGGAATACTACATTAGATATTCTAATGGCAATAGATATGAATGAAAATATGGGAAATAATGCTCAAGGATTATCTAATGTATACACTTTTAAAATTGGATATAGAAATATAGATAATGGTGGAGGAGGAACTGTAACGCCTCCAATTAAACCAGAAGAACCTGAAAAGCCAGTAGATCCAGAGAATCCAGATCAAAAACCAGAAGAGCCCGATAAACCAGAGAATCCCGATCAAAAACCAGATGAGCCAGAGAATCCCGATAAACCAGAGAATCCAGATCAAAAACCAGATGAGCCAAATAATCCAGAGAATCCAGAGAATCCAGATAAGCCAAGTAATCCAGGCGGAAATCCAAATAAGCCTGATAAACCGAATAAGCCAGGTTCTGGAAATAATAATACAAATGTAGGTGGTTCAACTGATAAGTTACCTCAAACAGGAGGATTTGTAAACTCTACTACTCTTACTATATTAGGTCTATCAGTAGCAGGTGCTGGTATAGTTTTAGATAGAAAATCTTCTTCTAAAAAAGGAGGTAAGATTGATGAGTAGAATAAAAAATTTAATAAAGAGAAAAAAGAATATAAAATCTACTATTAGTAGCTTAGCATTAGTATTGGCAATAGGTGGTATTGGAAGTTTAGGTAGTTATGCATACTTTACTGATAAAGCAGAAGCTAAAAATGATTTAGTTGTTACGATGGGTAGATTAGATGTAGATTTTAAAGAAAAATCAGATGATATTAAATTAGATAAAGATAACTATTATAAAGATATGTATCAAACATTTAAAATAACAAACAATGGTACATTAATACAAAATGTAAGCTTTAAATTTGCTGATTTTACAAATAGTAGTATTTTAGATAAGTTAGATTGTAAATTACAGATGAAATATAATGATAAGAAAGTTATATTAAAAGATAAAAATATATCAAAACTTAGTGATTTAAATAATATGAATTATAAAGATTTAGTATATGAAAATAATGAATTAGTAGACTTAAAACCTCAAGAATCTATTAAATGTAAATTAATTATAAATATTAATCCTACTAATATAAACATAAGTGAGTTACAAAATAAAACAATTGAGTTTAATAGTGAAGTAAAATCAAGACAACTAGATTCCGAGGAGGTAGTAAATAATGAAAAATAATGGAAAAATTATTGCTATAGGACTTGGGCTAGGATTATCATTTACAGCTACGGGTATGTCGTATTCGTGGTTTACAGATTATAATAATCAAACACATAAGATAACAATAGGGCAATTAGTTGAGGATGTAGTAAAAGCAAATATAGATGTTAGATTTGGTGGTATAAATGATAATAAACATAATAAAATAACTATTGATTTAACAAATATAATAGAAGGAAAAATACAAGAAATTTCGATAGGAGGAGAAGCAAAAGGCGAATTTTTAAAAGTTAAAACAGATGCTATTAAAGATAATAAAATTTCAATTATAAGAACAGATGATATATTTGATGATGAGAAGATAGGAAACAAATTTACAGAGGATCAAATGATTACTATAAATATAATAAGAGAAGTATCTGAAAATAGTGAGAAAAAGTATTATGAAGATGTATATAAATTCCAATTTAGAATTGGAATCGGAGGGGAATTAGAAGGTTTTTATAGCTTAATAAGTAGCAAGGAAAGTAATACCTTAACAGATGACAAAAATACAAATAATGAAAATGAAGTTCCTGGATTTGGAGAAGAAGTAAATCCTGAATTACCAGGAGGAAATATTAAACCAGGTGAAGTACCGCCTGCGAATAATGATATTGCACCTCCACCAGGTACAAAACCGAATACACCAGGTACAAGACCGAATCCACCTGGAGGAATAGTAAAACCAGATACAGAGAAACCACCAACAGAAGAAGATATGCAAAACCCAGAAATTGATAAACCTCCAACAGAGGATAATACAGAAAAATCAGAAGAAATAAAACCAGATATACCAAATGTAGTAGAAAAACCCGAAGTAGATACATCATTCCAAGAAATGGTACCAAAACCACCTAGAGAAATTTCAACAGAAATAACATTACAAGTGATACATTTAGAAGAATAAATATATGTCCTAAAGAGTGATACTGAGCCTATCACTCTTTAGGAAAAATTGAAAGGAAGATATTATGGAGAAATCAAAGAAGAAATTAAGCATATCTAATATTATATATTACCTAGTAGTTATACTGTTTATAATGACACTAGCACTACTAGTATCATCAAAATCTCAATTAGCATATAACATAGTAGGATACAGAACATATACCATTTTATCAGGTAGTATGGAGCCTACATATTATCCTGGTGATTTAGTAGTAGTAAAAAATAAAAAAAGAAGTAATTTAGAAAAAGATGATGTAATAACATTTGTAGATGATGGAGAAATAATAACTCATAGAATAATAGATAAAACTAATGAAGGATACCAAACAAAAGGGGACAACAATAACGTAGAAGATGCAACTATATTAACTGAGTCAGATATAATAGGAGAAGTTAAATTTAAAATACCCAAAGCAGGATATGTTATACAATTTTTATCACGAAAATCCGTAGTGGCACTAGAGTTAATATTACTTGGCGCATTTGTACTACTTTATAATAGAGATTAATTTAAAAGAGGGATAATATGAGAAAAATAATAGCTAGAACACTTATAGTAGTTGGAGTACTTATAGTATGTATAAGTACATATACAAACTATAAAGTAGAAGAATCTAATAATGAAGTTGTTAATCAGTATGAAAAAATTATAGAAACTAATTCAAATAATAAATTAGAGAATACTAAACTCCCTGAAGGTATTATAGGAATATTAAAAATACCGAAAATAGATTTAAAAGTAGCAGTCCAAGAAGGAACTGATGATGATACTTTAAAATATGCAGTAGGACATTTTAAAGAAACTGCTATGCCAGGGGAAGTAGGTAATTTTGCAGTAGCAGGTCATAGAGCATATACATATAATAAATTCTTTAGCAATTTAGATAAAGTAGAATTAGGTGATAAACTAGATATTTTAACTAGTAAAGGTGAATACACATATAAAGTAACATCATCTGAAGTTATAAAGCCTGAACAAGTAGAAGTATTAGAAAATGAAGAAAATAAGGAAACTATAACTTTAATCACATGTACACCTAAGTATGTAGGAAGCCATAGATTAGTTATAAAAGGAGAAAAGATATGAATATATTAATTATATCAAAATCGTTTATAGTTAAAGAATCAGTAAATAGAATGTTAAAAGAGTCATTCAAAGTTGAAAATATTAAGTCTACATCAGATTTAAATCAGATAAGTAGTGAAGAAATAAATAATTATAATTTTATAATTATGAATTTAGAAGAAGATAATTTAGAAGATTTAAAATATATAAAATCAAGTATTTTAGAAGAAGATAAGTCAAAAATATTGGTTATTAATTTTTCTAATAATGAATCGTTATTTATAGAAGCAATAAGACTACATGTAGATGGATATATAACTAATATATATGATAAAGAGGATTTTATTTATATAGTTAATAGAATTATATCTGACAGAATGTTTTATGAAGGAGAGATGATTTTAAAATTATTAAATAAAAAATCTTATAGTTATAATAAAGATTTAACACATAGAGAAGAACAAGTAATTAAAGAAGTTGGAAAAGGATACAATAATTATGAAATATCTGAAAGATTATCAATAACAGAATATACTGTTAAGAAACATGTAAGTAATATATTATCTAAATTAAATTTAAAGAATAGACAAGAAATAATGATTTATACTCAAAACAATTATAATACTAAAAAGGACTGTATTTAAGATATAGTTCTTATTTTTTTGCAATAAATTTGGTATGTGGGATACATAAATGAAGCGAAATTTGATATTAATAGCATTATAGTAGGTTTTATATAATAATAATGTCATTATATGTAATTAAATAGAATATAAAACAGTTAAAAGTCTAACGAAAGAAATATACTACTAAAGTATACCTATGCTATTATTTACTTATAGTTAATTATATTATACATTATAAGAAGTTAAGAAGTATATTCTGTATTTGGGCGCTTGGAGTATATGGAACTAGTAGCGCAACCGGCTTTTCCAAGAGGGGGAAGTTTAATATGAATGTATTATTGATATCAGAGTCATTTATAATTAGAGAAGCATTAGGAAATCTATTGAAAAGTTTTTTTAATATTTCCACTTTGGATATTGTTAACAACTCAAATAATATTAAAGATGAAAGCTTAGAAAAATTAGATTTTTTAGTTGTAGATGTAAAAGAGGATGTAGGAGAAAAAGTAGAATTTTTAATTAGGGTAAAGAAATATTTTAATAATATCAAAGTTATGACATTAGATATGAATAAAGATAAAAAAGTATGTGAAAAACTAATTAAAATGGGGGTAGAAGGATACGTTGTAGACATAGGAGAGAAGGAAGATTTTATCTATGGAATAAATAAAATACTTCAAGGAAGAAAAATATATGAAGCTGATTTAATAACATCTATTTTAAATGATAAAAATAGATTCAGTTCAGAAACATTAACTAAAAGAGAAAAAGATGTACTTTATAAAATAGGTGATGGATATAATAATAGAGAAATTGCAAATGTATTATATATAACAGAGTATACAGTTAAAAAACATGTAAGCAGTATATTGAGTAAATTGAATTTAAGAGATAGAAAAGAAGTTATTATATATATAAATAAAGATTTAAAAAATATGGCATAATAATAGGAGCAATGAGCATAGACTCATTTGCAAATGAGAAAATAGCATAGTTTTCTAAATATATTCTAGAGTTAATAAAAAAGCAGGATAAATTCTTATTAAGAATTTATCCTATTTTTTTTATATCGATAAGTTTTCCGTGTACAACAGTACGAGTATTTTTAGTTTCA
>JAVXDN010000046.1:0-6081 GCA_036658935.1 Bacilli bacterium
TGGTGCACCTAGCAAGATTTGAACTCGCGACCATTGGATTCGATTAATATAAAATCCACTCAATTTAATATAGTTAATAAAACTCACTATTCAAGCTATTTAAAAGACTTGTATAATTAATTTAAACTATATTCTCATTATATAATTTTATATCTATTGCACATCTATTGCACATTTTTAGTTTATAAACAACTTCTATATTTCCTACAGTACTCCTAAAAGGTATGAAAATTTATTTATCTTAATTTTATTTAATTCTATTGTTCAAATAGTAATATTTTATCAATAAAAAAATAAAGGACTAAGAAATAAATCTTAATCCTTATTTTTTCTTTTACATCTACTTATTAGTGAGTCTATAGCGAGTTATAATTATTAATTACAAATATAATCTTTTATTATCTCTCTCGGTATAATTTGAAACTCCCCTAACGTTTCTTTAATATCTGTCCAGGGTGTTCCTTTTTGATGAGTTAAATTAACTAACGTCGAAGCCTTTTTCCTTCCGTATCTTTTCATAGCCTTTTCAACTGCAAGTTCTATTTCTTCTCTTTCATCAAGTCTCTCTAATTTTAAACTTAACTTTACTTTTTCAATATCAATATCTTCTAATTCTATTTCTTCATCTTTATATTTTGATAACCTGTTATATGAGCTTCTCTCAACTGGTCCTAATCTAAATGTTTCAAATTCTTCTTCAAATAGATATTTGCCTGTTATCTTCAAATACTCTTCATATACAAAATATATCAATTTCATAACCTTAAGTTTTGTAGCCTCTTCAATGTCTTGTGTTAATATATATTTCAAAATATCAGATGGAGTTATCCTTGTAATATCTTTTAATTCTTTTTCAAATTCGAATTCATCTGAATAAAAAATTACATTTTCAAAATATTTATCATATTCTACCACAGATTTAATATCCTTTGATTCAGTCATAAGTTGATGAGTACTAAATGTTACATTTTTAAAATCACCTTTAATTTTCTTTATTTTGCTTCTAAATTCTCTCATTCTTTTTGTATCTGAAAATGTTTGGCAATAAGCTTTTCTAGCTCCCTTATCATAATCGCTGACCATTAATATAAAATGATAATACATAAAATCACTCCTTTCTAATATTTATTAAAATCCTCTATTATATTTTTTACATACTCTTCCTTATGATCTGTATGTAAATTAATATTATTCTCTTCATCTTCCTTATCCCATATTTGCAATTCTATAGGAAATGTCTTATTATCCCTCCTAATATATATATGATACGCCTTATATCCTGTTGCTAAGTTTCTATCCAAAATCCTTATTTTACAATTTTCAAACGCTTTATATTGGGTTAAATTAAGATTATTTATTTTATTTAGTTCTTCCCTAAAGCTTGGTACTACTATTCTTAATCCAAGCAAATCATTTATTAACTTTAAAATTTTTATTTTACCATTTTCTTCATTCATTTTTTTTAATATTTTTTGTATCAACGATTCTCTAGTTTTAATTCTACTACTAAATTTAAAATCATCACTTAAACCTATCTTATCATCTATTTCTTCAATTAAATCAAACCTTAAATCTTCCGCTAGATCATTAAAAATTTCTATACTCTCTTTGAACCCATTATCTAACTCACCATTCTCAAGAGAATATATATCACAAATATACTTTTTATTCATATTTATTTGTATATCGCAATTATTATCCCATTCTTCACAATACTCTAAATATTTACTTGCTATTATTTCAAGAACATTTTTGCATTTGCTAAATACCTCACTGTCTATTCTTTCTAATAGTAACTCCACCCTTTAAAACTCCCAACAATATATGATATTTCTATAAATATATAGTATCATATATTGTCAACATTTTATCTCTTATTTTCATATTTCCCATTTTAAAAATTTATTATTCATCTATTTAAATACACTCTAGTTAATAAATACTGACTTTATAGTATCTAATTTTATATAAGTACAAGGGATTATTGGCTCCACTATAATTATAATCCATTATTATTTTTTATCTTTTCATCTAAATATTTGATTATTGCTTTATACTTTATCATTATAGGTATCTCATATGGGTACATTTCTTCATGATCTAATGGCACCTTTATATTTAATAACATTACTTTTATATTCTCTAACTCATATAACATTATATCTTCTTTATTTATATAATACATAATCCATTCTATAACAGAACTTAAATTAGCTATATTCCCCTGTCTTACAATATCCATTTGGTCCATATATTTGTTTGTTTGTGGCATAGAATTATCCCAGCTACTACGTTTTTGGAAAAGTTCAGTTTCTTTATCCATTTCTTTTAATTTATTTTCTAATTCCATTTTCATTTCTTTTTGACTCTTCTTATTTTGTCTATAAATCAACACTGCTGAAATAATAGGTGTAAAAATAATTACTAAATCTTTAAATTCTTCAAATCCCATACTTCCTCCCATATTAAACCAATTTATTTATATTATACTTAATAACGTTTTCTCATTCAATACCTATTGACTTTTATGTTATCTAACCAATAGTTGCTCCACCTCTTCCATAGTATAATATCTCTTATTCTTATCTCTAAATACTATTCCTAAGTTAATATAATACTTAAATACAGTATATATGCTTATCTTATCTCTGACAGGATTCTTTATCATTCTCTTTGTACTAGCCTTACATTGAGTTAATCCTAAGTCCTCCACATATACAGAACAATCCTTATACTCCTTATCATGTATTACCTCCATATAAGTTCTTTCCCTTTTATATACCTCTTCCATATCAATATTCATTTCTTTAATTCTATTTAACATTTCTTCTCTATATGCTGCACTCATTGTCTATCCTCCTCAATTTATAGGACGCCTTGATTTAGGGCGTTACATATATCGCTGTCAGTTCACCCATATATAAATAAAAGGATAAGAACTTAAATCATATTTTACTCTTGTAAACTTTTAATTTTTAGCACTCTATTTCCTAAACTATTAATTGTAAACATTCTGTTTAAATTATTTATTATATATTGTGCACTAAAATTTATTCATCTAAAATATACTTATAAAACTAATACTATAAGGAGAATAAGATTTAATGAAAAAATTTATATCAATTTCGTTAATAATATTGATACTTTTATTATTAACTTATAAAGTATATTCAAATATTCCATCTATTCCCTATGAATCTAAAAACTTAGACTTAACAATTAAATTTCCTAAGAGTTGGACTGATAAATACGTAGTTGAAGAATCTAAAAATTCATTATCTGTATATTTTAAACCACAAAAGTCAGATAATTTAAAAGGCTTTTTATTTATTATTGCTAATGCCAATAATGAATCAATAAACCCCTATGAGTATGACAGCATAAATTCCAAAAAATATATAAATATAAAAAACAATAAATATTTTATTGGTGGTCCTACTGATACAGGCTTCCCTGATAATAATTCTGAATATTCTACATACAACAGCATGAAAGATCAAGTTCCTGAAATTATTAATTCAATAAAATAAAATTTATAATATTATTTTTATTCAAACTAGAAATATAACTTCTATGCTAATAAACATAAGGGTAAGAACTTTAATCTTACCCTTTAAGTAAATTATTCATATCAATCTCCAAATCTATATTCCTTAATATTCTCTCAAAGGTTATATCTTCTCTATATCTTCTATTGTATTCAACTCTAAACCACATACTACTCCTTATCTTTCTTAGAGCTTTTAATTTAGTGCCTCTTATATCATTAGATGAGGCTTGAAATATCTCTGCTATATCTTCTATTGACACTTGCTCCGTATCCCAACCATAATATAGCTTTAATACTTCTCTCTCATGTAATGTATTATATCGGCTCATTACTCCCTCTAACTCTTCTCTTAATTCCTTTATATATAAATTATCTTCTATCTTTTCTATGCAATTATCTTTACTTTCTATAAGGTTCATTAATTCGCTTTGCTCTTCACCAACTGATTTGTTAAGGCTTGTTTCATTATTGTATCTCTCTTAGTTATAAATCTATGTATCTTTGAATATATCCAATGAAAAGCGTATGTAATAAATAATGCTTTCTTTTCATTATTAATGTCATACTTATTACACGCTATAATAAAGCCTATTGTACCCTCTTGTATTAAGTCCTCTTTATCTATTGAACTTATTCCCTTTGTATAGAACTTATTAGCTACTTTATATATAAACTTCTGATTATTCTCTATTAATTTCTCTAGAGCCTTTTTATTACCTTGCTGATATAATACAACAAGTTCCTCATTAGTCATTTAATCACCTTCTTTTTTGGGAAATTACAATATTCATTTATCGTATAATTATTTACTTTTATTTATCTTTTTCTTATTTTTATTCATTTTCTTTATGTATATATACGCTTTTAATTAACTGAATTAATATTAGCTTACTATTGCACTTGTACTAATCCGTTATATATCAATACTTACAGAGTATTATTACGCCTATATTAAACTTGCTAATTTATGCAACTAAACTTTCATTTAGCGAAATAATTCTATTTTAATACTTCAAGCTCTTTTTTTATATTTGGGAAATATCTTGGTACTATAATATTCTTATATATAAAATTAACATTATCCTTATCAAGAATACCCTTTATTTCTATTTAACGTTTCTTCTCTAATATATCTGTCTCAATTTATACACCTATAATCGGGTATGCCCCATCTGGTCTATTTATAAAAAACAAATCTTCAATTTTATAATCCTTATATTCATAAACTTTTAAGCTGCTGCTATCTATTGAATCTACTTTTATAAAATCTTTATCGCCCCATAAAAATATCATCTTATCCTTTGCTTTATAAATTCCATCTGATGTAATTACAATAAAACTTTGAAATAATCTACCCTTATTTTGTTTTTTAAGTAACTTTTCTATCTTTAATAGCCTTTTATTTAGTATCATTTATATATTCCTCCAACTCTTGAATCTTCTTCTCCTGTTCATCTGCTCTTATACTATTTAATATTGAATTACATGAATAGATTATTGTATTGGCTTTTTTAGAATCTATCTCATTATTTACTATCATATTGGTTATCCTTGCTAATGTTTTTCTTATATCACTAGGTGTACTTAATCTTAATCTTATTTTTTTGTTATTATCACCCATAGGGGGTATACCCTCCTCTCTCTTTCCTTTGTTATCAATGCTTTAACTATATTTTCAAGAACCAAAAACACTCTGTTTCGTTTAATTTTCCTTAAAAATAAAAGGGCTTTTACACCCTTCTATTAATTATTATCTTGATTTACCTCTTCCCACGGTATTACTATAAAATCATCTGTAAACCTAACTGATATAAAGTCAATTATTCCTGTAAATATTAAGCTCATATTACTAATGACATCATAAGGATTGATATTATTATCTATATTGTTTCTTAAGTCATTTAAAAGCTTTAAGTTATACTCCCTGTTATCAACTGGTATAATCATCAATAGATCTAGTCTATCTGTTCTTACTAAATTACCTATTGTTGCTAATGCATTATAATCTTTCTTATATATTTCAATAATATTTTTAAAATCTTCTAGTTTTGTAATTGCTCCTGTTTCTATCATCTTTATAGTATTGGCTAATCCTATTTGATAACTTGAATCTGATAACTTGCCTGTACTATTAGCTCTCCATGTATCTTCTAAACTCTTTATTGCATTATCTATTATTTTTATAGCATTATCATGTGTATTTTTAGTTGTGCTACTAAATGAGTTAACTAACCTATTTATTCTTATTTCTTTACCTCCAGGAGTTAATTCATTATTTCGATTTATTGATATAACTTCATTACTAATTCTTGATTGTTTATCCATATATCCTTTTATTAAACTTAATAATTCACTCTTCTTACTCATTTATATTACTTCCTTCCGCTTTGCTTACTTTACGTTCCCAGTATTTATTTTGGTAATCTTTAACCTTCTCTTTATTCTTCTTACGCCATTCTTTCATATAAGCGTTTCGCTTAGCTCTTGCTTCATCATTCAATCTTAATGCTCCTCTCATATATCTAAACAAT
>JAVXDN010000047.1:0-5821 GCA_036658935.1 Bacilli bacterium
TACCACCTATTCCTATGAACTCGCATGTTTTTGCTAAGGCAATTCTTTTATCAGACCCTTTAAGTTTATTTACACTTTCTATAAAAACTTCTTTACATTTACCTAAAATATCATTTATCATATATTTGTATCCTTTTTCTTTCGTATGTTTATTTTTGTGTGTTACAAATATTTTAAACCATACTTAAGTTAAAAGGATATTTTTTATCTAAAATTGGTCTATTATTTTTTTGGTAGTGCCTTAGATTAAGACCCGCTTCCATAAGCCTCGTTGCACAAGTATGACGAAGTGCATGAATAGTTTTATGTGAAATGTTAGCTTTGTTCAATAATTTATTGTACCTCTTCCTTAAGTTAGTAGGTTCAATAATTTTTCCAAGTTCAGTCGAAAAAACTAAATCACTATCATTATAAAGATTACTTGCTTTAGTTTTTTCAATGTCTTGTAGTAATTTATGTGATTTCAAATCTGATATGAGAAAAGGTGGCATATAAAGTGTATCATAACTACTTTCTGTTTTAAGACTTGTGAGAATTAAATAAGATATACCAGTATTAACATCTTTTTCTCGTCTTGCCGAAGTATCTACTGTAACAGTTCCTTTATCGAAATCTATACGAGACCATTTAAGCCCTAATAATTCTCCCAACCTGAGTCCTAAAGCTAATCCAAATCTATATAGAACCATTTCTCTATTACCTTCAATTATTTACAATAAAAGCTTTTGTTCTTCTATTGTAAATACATTTTTAGGGTCATTCCTAGAATCCTTTTTACGTTTTTTTCTTCTTTAGCATTAGGAATAATCAAACCTATAGAGTAGTCTCTAATTAATGTATTATTTATATATGCATATTTAACAAATGGTTTCAGCAGTTTATTTATAGATATTATAGTAGAAGATGAAATATCAGATTCATGAAGAGCATTATAATACTCTTGAATACAGCGTGTATTAATTTTAATCATAGGAATATTACTAATAAACAATTTATCTATATTAGTAATATTTTTATTCCTTGAAATTAGAAATTTATCAGGATTTAATATATAGTTCTCATACAATCCCAAATATCGCTCTTTAGTACTATTCTTTAGACCTTTTGTAAACCGTACTTCCTTAAGCCAGAATCCCATAAACTCTCCTAATGTTTCTTTATTATCTGGGTCTAAATGCTGGTTCTTAAGAGCTAAATATTCAGTTACCTTTTTAGTAAGCTCTCTAGCTAGATGTTGTTGCATAAAACTCTTTTTGAATTCTTTTTTCTGTTATAGGATGTCGTCCAAGTTCAATTCTTTTATAGAAATATTCAATACCATTTTTCATTTTCTTTTTAGCTTTAAATCTTGTTGCCATATGCGAATCCCCTCTAATTTTTATTTATTGATAATCTAAATGTTTTATAAAAAATAAAAAGGATAATATAAAATATAATCCTTTTTACCAATATCCTCATTTATTTAATTTTTTTGATTATAGAGTTCATCTAAAGTGTTTTTTATAAATTGAATTTCAGGACTTCTTGAATCTCTATACTTATAAAATTCATGAAAGAATGAATAGCAATGTTTTAATAAATAATTATGCTCTCCACTCGATGGAGTAATTATTTCATATCCATTTATTAATTCATCTTTATAATACTCATCTAAGAATTTTTTAAATAATTCTTCTGCTTTTTTAGATGATGTTAATTTTTTTGTTTTAGAATTATCTGTCGATATAAGTTCTACTATATCTACATTAAACTCGTTAGCTATAATGTCTAATGTATCTTTAGTAGGTTCTCTAACATTTTTTTCATAGTGAGCATAAGTAGAACGTTTAATATTCAATCTTTTTGCAAAATCCTCTTGAGTTAAATTATTATCCAATCTTATTTTTTTTAGGTAATCACCTATTTTTATGAACTCATTAATTCCCATAGAATCACTCCTTTATAATAACATAAATGCATTATATTATACACTTTTGGAGAAGTAAAGGGGGATTTATCAATAAAATTATATTTACTTCTACTCAATTGTATAATAAAATTCTTCTTATACGAATATTAAGCCATTAGAATACAAATTAATTTACTCATGGAGGGCTAATAATGAATAACGAATTAATAACTAGAGCTGAGGCACAAAAGATACTAAAGGTTGGACATAACACTATGTTTGAATTATTACATAGAAAAGAATTTAGTTTTAAAATAGGAAATAAGTGGTATTGTGATAAAAATAAATTGATGCTTTGGATTGATTTACAGGTTTCTTTAAAATAATGTCGATTAATATATAAACAATTACTATGTTGTTTTAATAGAGTAAATACAGGAGAATTTTGAGGAAAAAACTCAAATGATACTAGTAATTTCAATACTTCACATAAATAATATATTTCCTACAAGGTATTATAAGGATGATAAAATGGTACATACTATACAGTTATTTGCTTACTTAAGCAATGATGAATTTAATAACATAGCAAGTAGATACAATATAATCAACACTACCTACTATAATTTTTCAAAACATTATAGTACTGCTGGAGTTAATATAGAAATCAAAAAGGTTAAGACATATATGGTGAAGCGATGGATATTCTACATACATATTTGCAGATGTAATTAAACTTATAGACAAGCCACTCATAACAGAGAATTATAACGAATCTATACTAACCAGTATAAAAGACGCAACCTATAGAATACTATCCTTTGTGCCGGAGCTTAAATTAAATAGGATTGACTATAGGTATGATAAAATAATAAATGATAAAGAAAAAAGAATATTATTAATTAAGCTTTATAATAAAAATGACGAAAAGAAAGCTTATATGAAAAAGACTTTTGTTTTTCATAAATCAAGTAAAAAAAATAATAAGCATTGCAGTTTACGGTATCTTAACAAGAGCAAGAGTTGTAATGTTTATGATAAAGAAGAAGAACGCGAAGCTAAATTTCAGGAAATATTAGACTATGAAAAAAATATAATTAGGTATGAAGCTCAGATTAAAAGAAAACATATATTATATATGAAGAAGAGATATAACATAGATGACAGCTTTGAGATATATTTTACACCAGCTCTATATAATTTATTTATGGATAAAGTTGTTGTGTCATCTATAGGCATTTCTGATTATTATAATCTTTATTATGCAAGTAAGAAGATAAAATTTAGTATGTTTAAAGATACTGATAAAGAAGAATTGATAAAGTTCTTAAGGAACATATCAAACAATGGTAGGATACATAACTGTAAAGAGCTCTATTCAAAATATAAATACGATAAATTACTTAAACAATTAGGAGCTTTAAATATAAATCCTATACTAATACCCAAGAATGACCCAATCACTATTATAGAAAATCCTATCAAGGATATTTTTATTTAATTTACAATAAAAATATCTACATTATATGATTACATCTTATCTTTTGAGATTTTTAGAAACAGTGTAGACTTTATGAATGTAATAATTCCAAGAATATATTTTATGCTCCGGATTAACCAACCAAGACTTAATTAATATAACTAAGAAAGAATTATATGTCTATATACTTAACGATGACGACTTTAACAAGAAGTTTAATAATGCTATAAACACAAGCTACGATGATTTTGCTGAGATACATATAAAAGATGCTTATAATAAGTTCTTTAAGGATTCTAAAGATTATCATAGTGAAGTGCAAAGTAATTCTGCTAAGATGGGTGCTCAGTATTGATAATATATTTTATGCGAAATAATCAAACCTTTAAATGACACTGATATGAAATAATTATGAAGATTAAATATATATGTTTTTAAAAAGAGGACTCTAATATCCTCTTTTTAAAAACTAAATTATTATGGCTACTTTTTAATATGGTATTAATTTCTAGATATATTATAAAGACTATATATTTGTTATTCTTCTTTGTAATATATTTTTATTTATATTATTTTACAAAGAACCATTCTTTGAATTTATCACGTATTATAGTATATTGATTGCATTTTCTGTTAATTCTTCTTTGTATTTTCTTAATAACTAAATTTAAATATATACTTTTACAAAGAAACTTCACTTATATTACTTTGAAAGTATCCACTCAGAATATTTAGTACTTTTACTTGTATTAACTATTCTATTTTCTTTTTTCGATAGCTCTCTTATGATGTTACTTATTTTATCATATTTTTGCTTATCATCCATGAAATCTGGTAATTTATCATTTAATAAACTTTCAATATCATTTCTAGTCGCTACCCTGTATTGTTTTAAGTACTCTATTATTAAGTTTTTATAATATTCCTTATCAAAAGCCCTATTTTTTATATACTGAGCTTTTTTATCAGTAACTGCTGCTATTGTAGATGTTACATATATATTAGGATATCTACCTTCTATCAACTTACCTTTTCTAAGTATATCACGCTCATTATCTCTAAGTTTTTCCTTTTTCTGTACTTTATCTAACGCAATAACAGTTTTTAATTCTAAGTTAGTATTATTTATTAGTAGCTTAGTATAATTTTCATCTATTATCTTTCCTATTATCTTAACAGTTACCTTTCCCATATCTTTAAGATTATAATTAGGTAGTGGAAAGTATCTTTGCATTTGTAATATAAACATCTTCTTTATACCACTTCCAATTGTATCAATCATATTTAAATTTACCATTGCATTTGCTAAAAATTGATTTCTGTAATATTCTTCTGGTGAATCTCTATCTATTATATTCTCTATACTTTTAGGAATAAATGCTCCTAGATTAGAAAATATTAATTCATCATCACGTTCAACAACATTAATCTTACCACCTAAAGTATAATCTTGATGTACAATACAGTTATGTAATACTTCTCTTATAACTTGAGGTTCATATTGTGTTACTTCTGTAGGAAATAATGTTTTTTCCGTTAAGTACCTATATTTTAAATTTCTAATCTTATCAAAAAGCTTTTCTACAGACAATATTAATGGTGTTCCCAAATGCTCATAGTCTCTTTCTAAGTTATTATTATCTTTTAGAATCCATGTTATTCTAGCTGTTGCCGGACTTAAGTAATGCTCCGCTTCATCTTTACCTAATAATATTATAGCTGTTCGTGTTATTTTGCCATTTATAGTAATTTTGGCTTTATTTAAAAAAGTAATGTCATCCCATTTATCACATTCAATTGCCAACTTAGGATTCTTAACTTTATATTGTTCTCTTGCTTTTATAATTGCTTCATTATCTAAATGCTCAATTGTTGTTCCCTCACAAATATGTGCTGACCAATCAAGCTTATTATTTTGTGCTCTTATATTTTCAATCTCAACCATATTTAATGCTCCTATTGATTCTCCATCCCTACCATAGAAATGACCTTTCCATGCCACGGGCATTCCTTTTGGTGCAGATGGTATTTGGAACATTAGAGCTCTTTTATCTTCTTTGTTTAATGAAAATATTTCTAAGAAAGTTAAATTATTCGACGTATGATTTGCAATCTCTTTCTTTAATGAATCTAACTTAACTACACTATTTCTATAATCAGTACCAACTATTTCTCTTGGATTACCCTTATCTTTTATACCGAATACTAACCATGAATATCTTTTATTTTTCAAATTTGCTTCATTACTTAAAGCCGAGAAATATTTACCTAAATTTTCAAAATCATAATTATTTTTAGCCTCTTTAAATTCTACACACTCATCTTCAATAGGTATCCTTCTTAATTCTTCCAATACCTCATCTATATTATTAAACATAATTTCCTCCCATCAGCAACATTCTCGAGTAAATATAGGCGTCACCGCCTATACTCCTCTACAGAACCGTACTTGC
>JAVXDN010000048.1:0-5773 GCA_036658935.1 Bacilli bacterium
TTATTCTTGTTCAAGTTGTGCATGTTATCAAGCTGCTACTTGTACTTGTGGAACTGAGTATTGTGGAACTAGTACTTATCAAATTAATACAACAGGACATGGAACTTTATACTGTATGAGTGGTCAATGGACAAGTGGCCCTGGA
Organism: Bacilli bacterium; assembly: GCA_036658935.1. Taxonomy (GTDB): domain Bacteria; phylum Bacillota_I; class Bacilli_A; order RF39; family UBA660; genus JAVXDN01. Next base: position 146 of record JAVXDN010000048.1, read on the forward strand.
GACAGTATTTATACTCCTTGTAATAGTGGATATACAAGAACTGATACATGGTGTTCTAGTTCATCATGCGGTGGTGGTGGAAGCTGTACCGGAAGTGGATCTAAGTCTTGCTCTTCTTCATGGCATGCAACTTGTAGTAGGGATAACTATTGTCCTTATTCATGTACTAGTGAGTCAACTTGTGGATGTAGTTCTTATTATTCATGTTCAGCCTGTGGATGTTCTTCATATAATCAAATATATGATTCTTGTAAATATGGACATAATACTTGCCAGGCCGGAAATATAGAAGGTAAATGCTTAGATGCAAGTGAAGAAACATATTATTCAGGACATGGAGGAACAAATTATAAAGATTCTTCTGTTAATTTGACTTCAGATGTTTCAGGATTTAAGACAGGAAATGGAATTATTAAAATTACTTATATAGGTAATAGCAAACTTTAAAAAAAGTTTGCTTTTCTTTTTATTATATAATTGATGTTTAATTAGTTTTAGGGTAAAATATTAAATAGAATAGAGGGATTAATTATGGGAATAAATAAAGTATTAAAAAAAGATGAATTAATTAATATAAATAAGTATTGGAATGCATTAAATTATTTATCAGTAGGGCAGTTATATTTATTATCTAATCCATTATTAAAAACACCTCTAGTAAGAAGTGATATAAAGAAAAAAATTATAGGTCACTGGGGAACTGTTCCAGGACAAACTTTTATTTATACTCATTTAAATAGGATAATTAAAAAATATGATTTAGATATGATATATATATCAGGTCCAGGACATGGTGGTAATGCTTTAGTTTCTGCCTCGTATTTAGAAGGAAGTTATAGTAAAATTTATCCGAATATTACTAGAGATGAAGAAGGTCTTCAGAAATTATTTAAACAGTTTTCTTTTCCTGGAGGTGTTTCTTCTCATGTTGCGCCTGAAACTCCTGGATCAATACATGAAGGAGGAGAACTCGGATATAGTTTATCTCATGCTTTTGGAGCGGTACTAGATAATCCTAATTTAATAGTTTCTTGTGTTATAGGTGATGGAGAAGCAGAAACTGGACCACTCGCTACCTCTTGGCAACTTAATAAATTCATTAATCCTAAAACTGATGGTATTGTTCTTCCTATTCTTCATTTAAATGGATATAAGATAAGCAATCCAACAGTTCTTAGTCGTATAACAGATGAAGAATTAGATGCTTTTATATGGGGAAACGGATGGAAACCATATTATGTAAGTGGAAGTGACCCTACTAAAATGCATGAGAAAATGGCCGAAGTTCTAGAAAAAGTAATTAAAGATATTAAATCCATTAAATCAAATGCTAATAATAAAGGAATTACTAAAAGACCTTTTTATCCTATGATTGTTCTTCGTACTCCAAAAGGATGGACTGGAATAAAAGAAGAAAGTGGAAAAGAAATAGAAGGGACTTTTAGAGCTCATCAAGTACCACTTAATATGCAAAAAGAAGAACATATAAAAATGTTAGAAGACTGGATGAAGAGTTACCATCCAGAAGAGATATTTAATGAAGATGGTACTATAAAAACCGAAATATTAAATCTTAATCCTAGAGAAGAAAAATTAATGGGACTAAGTCACTATACTAATCCTGGAATAATAAATGAACTAAATATTCCTGATTTTAAAAACTATGCTCTTGATATAAAAGAACATGGAGATTTAATAGCATCTGATATGTTAGAATTAGGTGGATTTATTAGAGATATATTTAGAGATAATACAAATAATAGAAACTTTAGATTATTTGGACCAGATGAAACTTTATCTAATAGATTATCTAAAGTATTTGAAAATGAGAAAAGAACATGGAATGCTTTAAGTAAAAGTAATGATGAATATTTATCAAATACTGGAAGAATTATGGATTCATATTTATCTGAACATGTATGTGAAGGTATGTTAGAAGGATATCTTTTGACTGGTAGACATGGATTATTTGTCAGTTATGAAGCTTTTGTTAGAGTTATAGATTCAATGACTTCTCAACATGCTAAATGGATAAAAGTTACTAAAGAGATTCCTTGGAGAAAGCCAATAGCGTCTCTTAATTATATTTTATCTTCTAATGTATGGGGACAAGATCATAATGGATTTACCCATCAAGATCCTGGATTCATTGATCATATAGTTAATAAGAAAGCAGATATTGTTAGAGTATATCTTCCATGTGATACAAATACTTTATTATCAGTAACTGATCATTGTTTAAGAAGTTTTAATTATGTTAATGTAATTGTTGCTAGCAAACACCCTAAATATCAATGGTTATCTTATATAGATGCAGTAGAACATTGTAAGAAAGGATTAAGTATTTGGCCTTGGGCTAGTAGTGAAGGTGAGCCTGATATAGTTATCGCTACTATCGGAGATACTCCTACTTTAGAAGGTTTAGCTGCTGTTAGTATATTAAAGAAATATAATTTGAATATAAAAATTAGATTTATAAATATAGTTGATTTAATGAAACTTCAATCTAATAATTTACATCCTCATGGACTAAGTGATACAGAATATGATGAATTATTTACGCTTAATACTCCAATTATATTTATATATCATGGATACCCTTCTCTTATTAGAGAACTTACTTATTATAGACATAACAAAAATTTAAAAGTTTTAGGGTATATGGAAGAAGGAACTATTACAACTTCTTTTGATATGAGGGTACAAAATAAGATAGATAGATTTCATATAGTAATAGATGTTTTAAATAGTATAGATATTTTAAACAAAGATATTATCATTAAAGAAATGAATGAAAAATTAGAATATCATAATTCTTATATTAAAGATAAAGGAATTGATACAGATGAAGTTATTAATTGGAAATGGGAATAAAACACTAAAAATCAAGCTTAAATATGCTTGTTTTTTAGTGTGTAAAGTTTTTTAAATAAATTAGCACTCATATATTGACATTGCTAGAATATAATAATATAATGATTGTAGCACTTGAAAATACAGAGTGCTAACGGAGGGAAATATGCTAAGTGAAAGACAGAAGGATATACTTAAGACAATAGTTGAAGAGTATATTAAAACTGCTAGAGCTATTGGTTCAAAAAGTCTATGTAAAAAATATAAGATTTCTTCAGCTACTATTAGAAGTGAAATGAATATTTTAGAAGAATTTGGATACTTAGAAAAGCAACATATTTCTGCCGGAAGAATGCCTTCGGAAAAAGGATATAGGTATTATGTTGATCATTTAATGGAAATTAAAAAGATAACAGGAGAAGATATGTTGAAACTAGAAACTATATTTTCAAATAAATCTTTAAATTTAAATGATGCTATTAGTAAAAGCTTAGAAATCGTAAGTGATATTACTAATTATACTTCTATAATATTAGGTTCTGCATCAAAGGATAATCTTCTAGAGAAAGTTGAAGTTGTACCAATTAATGAAAATAAGTTAGTAGCTATAGTTATAACTAATAAAGGTCATGTTGAAAACAAAGAAATTGATTTGCTTACTCATGTATCTTTAGAAGATATTACTAAAACTATAGAACTACTTAATAAAATGTTAAGTGGAACTCCAATAGATGAAGTACCTAGTAAATTAGAGTTTGATATCAAGCCTATTATTAAGAATTATGTTACTAATTATGAGGTGTTATATAATGCATTTTATAGTGCATTTACTAATATTACTCATGAAAAGAATGTTAAGTTTGCTGGTAAAAGCAATATATTAAAACAACCAGAGTTTAGTGCCGCTAACGATATTAGAAATATTGTGAGTAAATTTGAAAGCGAAGATGTGAGTAAAATTGAAGAAAGCGATGACGAGGTTAAGATATATATTGGAAAAGAAAGTGAATTTGATGATAATGTAACTATTGTTAAAACTAAGTATAAAACAGATACAGCTGAGGGGACAATCGCAATAATAGGGCCTAAAAGAATGGAATATAATAGAGTTGTAAGTATGCTTGACTATATAAAAGAGCATATTGAGAGGAGATAAACAGTTTTGAATGAAGAAAAGGTTAAGAAAACAGTAACTCATAAACCTAGTAAAAAAGAGATTGAATTACAAAATTCTATTAATGAATTAAGTGATAAAAATATTCGTCTTTCAGCTGAGTTTGTAAATTACAGGAATAGAACACAAATAGAGACTAGTGATTTACTTAAGTATGAAGGAGTAGATTTTATAAAGAATCTTCTTCCAATAGTAGATAATTTTGAAAGAGCTATTATGATGGATAATACAGATTTATCTGATGAAGTAAGTAAATTTTTAGAAGGATTTAAGATGATTTATTCTTCACTTATGTCTATATTAGAAGAAAATGAAATAAAAGCTATAGATGCGTTAGGTCATGAGTTTGATCCTACGTGTATGGAAGCTGTACTTACAGATAATATAAAAGAAAAACCTGCAAATGTAGTACTTGAAGTTCTACAAAAAGGGTATAAATATAAAGGAAAAGTTATTAGAAATGCTATGGTTAAAGTAAATAACTAAAGAAAAGGAGAAAAATAAAATGAGTAAAATAATAGGAATCGATTTAGGAACAACTAATAGTTGTGTGTCAGTGTTAGAGGGAGGTAAAGCTACAGTTATTACTAACTCTGAAGGAGAAAGAACTACACCTAGTGTGGTATCTTATAAGAATGGAGAAATTAAAGTTGGAACTGTTGCTAAAAATGAATCAGTTACTTCTACAGATGTAATAAGTAGTATTAAAAGAATTATAGGAACTAAAGAAAAAGTAAAAGCTGCTGGAAAAGAATATACTCCAGAAGAAGTTAGTGCTCAAATATTAATGAAATTAAAAAAGGATGCAGAAGCTTATTTAGGAGACACTGTAACAAAAGCAGTTATAACTGTTCCTGCATATTTTAATGATGCTCAAAGACAAGCAACTAAGAATGCTGGTAAAATAGCTGGATTAGAAGTAGAAAGAATTATAAATGAACCTACAGCTGCTGCTTTAGCTTATGGGCTTGATAAACAAAATAAAACAGGAAAGATACTTGTTTATGATCTAGGTGGAGGAACATTTGATGTTTCTTGTCTAGAAATAGGAGATGGAGTATATGAAGTATTATCTACAGCTGGTAATAATAAACTAGGTGGAGATGACTTCGATAATAGAGTAATTGATTACTTAGTAAGTGAATTTAAAAAGAATAATGGTATAGATTTATCTTCAGATAAATTAGCTGTTCAAAGACTTAAAGATGCTGCTGAAAAAGCTAAGAAAGATTTAAGTTCTGCAGTAAATACTACTATTAGTCTTCCATTTATTTCACAAGGAAGTAATGGACCTTTACACTTAGAAATTAATTTATCAAGAGCTAAGTTTGAAGAATTAATTAGAGATTTAGTAGATTCTACTGCTAAACAAGTTAAAGATGCTCTTAAGGAAGCTAAGATAACTGCAAAAGATTTAGATAAAGTATTATTAGTAGGAGGATCTACTCGTATACCTTGTGTTCAAGAATTAGTTAAAAAAGAAATAGGTAAAGAAGCTAGTAAAGAAGTTAATCCAGATGAAGTAGTCGCTATGGGTGCTGCTATTCAAGGAGGAGTTTTAACTGGAGAAGTAGATGATTTAGTACTTCTTGATGTAACTC
>JAVXDN010000049.1:0-5541 GCA_036658935.1 Bacilli bacterium
CTTTACTACAAAAGGAATAATTAATTTAATTACTTCCCTAGGATGTCTAGCTGCTTCTACACTATTGTTCATCTGATCTAATATAGTATGTACTACTAATTCTTTTGCATCCATATTTGGTCCAAATATTTCTATTTTATCTCCAACTTCAAAATAATTTCTTTGTTCAATTAAAGCAATATTTGTTTGTTCATTATAAGATAAAACTATACCTAAAAAATCTTGATTACTTATCTCTTCTCTTCCAGTATAATATTGATCCTTTACTCCAATATCTCCCATAAAGAATTGATGAGTACTTTCCCTATTCGCTACTCTAAATAAAACCTTAGTATAATATTCTAGTGTTGCATCATCTAAAGAAGAAGAACTAATCTTATCTATTAAATGTCTATAAGCATCAACAACAGTCGCTATATAATAAATACTTCTCATTCTTCCTTCTATTTTTAATGAATCAACATTTGAAGAAATTAATTCTCTTAGAGAATCTGCCATACATAAATCTTTAGAAGCTATAGAAAAAGGTTGATTTTCTTTTATATCAAAATTGAATCTGCATACTTGAGCACATCCTCCTCTATTAGAATCTCTTTTAGTTATATAATTTGATAAAACACATTTCCCACTATAAGAAGTACACATCGCTCCATGAATAAAAACCTCTAATTCTATATCAGTATTTTTTTTAATATCGAGTATATCTTTCAGTGTACATTCACGAGCTAAAACTATTCTATTTACTCCTAAATCTTTATAAAACTGAGCTGTTTTAAAATTAGTTGTAGACTCCTGGGTAGATAAATGTATTTCTAAATCTAATTCTAAACGTTTAACTGCAGATATTACAGCATAATCACTAACTATAATAGCATCTACTTTAGCCTCATTTAATTCTATTAAATATTGATCTAATTCTTCAGTATCCTTTTCATGCATTAATATATTTACTGTAATATATATCTTTTTATGAATACTATGAGCAAATAAAACACTCTGTTTAATATCTTCTATTGAAAAATTTGTTGCATTAGCTCGTAAACTATATTTATATCCTCCTAAATATACAGCATCCGCTCCATATATTAAAGCCCATTTTAGTCTTTCTTTATCCCCAGCTGGAGACAATAACTCTATCATATAATTTCACCCACTTTATAAGGAACTTCATTCTCTAAGAAATAATATTCTGAATTAATCAAAGTATAAAGTAAAGTATTATCATAATTATCTATTATAATATTTTGTATATCTTCACTTAAAAAACTTAGGTTAATAATTAAATAATCTAGGTTTTTTAATTCTTCTAAATATTTATATCCACAAAAAACTGTAGAATTTAATATAACAGTAGAATCATTATCCTCTATAATATCCATTTCATGTAAAGAAGAACATTCTTTTATCTTATCTTTTTTATTATTATTTTCTATATTATAAAAAGAATAATAATTACTTAAAAGTTTCCTTTTAGAATACATTAAAGAAGGTTTTTCTAATATAAAATAATATAATTTATCATTAGTATGTTTTCTTATCTCACTTATCTCATTTATAGTAAGTTCATTTGATAAAGTAATATTTTTAATATTAAGAGTACTTAAATAATTTATAGCTTGATGATTATTTATAAGATGTCTAGAAAATAATATAATTTTATTCTTATCTATAATTTCACTTAATCCTAAATCTTCTACAAAATATCCTTTAATATTTTTAAGATTCTTTAATACTTTCTCTATACTATTAATTTGATCTTTATGTAACATCTTATTAATTACTACATAAGTATTAAACTTTTCACTTATACTATTTATCTCATCTACATTAAAATATACATTAAAAGAAACACTATAATCTTCCAGTGGCAAAATAAAAGAGGTAAACTCTTTACTTGAAAGTTTACTTATATCTTTATCATTTGGAATTATTAAGAACTTATCTATTGAATTTTCTTTTGACATACTGCTAAACCATCTCCAGTTTCAACAAATTCTACATAAAAATCAGTTTGATTCTTTAAATATTCAATAAATGACTCTATTTTCTCTACCATCTTTTTAACATTCTTACTTTCTATATCTTCACTTTTACCAACTAAACCATGAAAATTAATATTATCTATTATAATAAACCCATTATCTTCTAAATTATATTTAAACTTATCAAAAAACTCTTGATTTTTTCCTTTAGCGGCATCTATTACAATTAAATTATATTTTTCAGGTAATCTTACCTCAAGAGCATCATTAAATATAAGTTGTATCTTAGAACTTAATCCAAATTTATTTACATTTTTAATAGCATCTAAGAACCTTGTATTATCTTTTTCTATAGTAGTTACTTTTACTGAAGAAGAAGAAAGAGCAAAATTAATAGCTGAATAACCTATCGCTGTTCCTATTTCTAAAACATTATTCAAATGAAACAACTTAATTCTTCTCATAATATATTCTATAGAATCTCTCATCATTATAGGTATATTTTTTTCTTTAGCATATTTTTCGAACTCTTTCATTTCCTCATCCATTATATATTCCTTCTTTTCTTAGTTTATTTATCATTGCTTGATGTTCTGCATAACTTTGTGTGAAATATAGTTTACCATAAACATCATTAACAAAATACAAATACTTTGTTTTAGTAGGATTAATTACAGCTAAAATAGAATTAATACCAGGATTAGATATAGGTCCTACTGGAAGAAGTCCTTTAAAGTTAGGAGCTCTTGTATTATAAGGATTCTTAGTATTTAAATCATCCTGTGTTAAACCAACCTTATCGCTCATCTCTTTACCTACTGCATAATAAGTAGTTACACAACTTCCTAAATTCATTGACTTATCTATTCTATTTAAAAATACTGCACCTACTAAAGCTCTATCTTCTTCTCTAGCAGATTCTTTTTCTACTACTGATGCTAGTGTAATAATATCATGAATACTTAAACTATTACTTGTGAACTTATCCTTATAAGCACTCAACTTAGACTCAGTTTCATCTAACATTTTAGTTAATACTTCTTTTATAGTAGCATTTTTCTTAAAGAAATAAGTATCAGGGAATAAATATCCTTCTAAACTAAAAAATAAATCTTTATTTAAAATATCATCAGTTAAAAACCAATATTTATCAATTAATGTTTTCAAATATTCATTATCTTTTAAAGTACTTTTAATATCTTCTTCTTTTATAGTAGTATTTTCAGTTACTAAACTAATAAAGTTTCTCATATTATATCCTTCTTTAAAAGTAATCTTTTCTCCCTTATCTTCTTCTACTCCTTTTTTAAGAGTATTAATTATCTTAGGGGTATTATCTTTAGAAGATAAATTATATTTACCTTCATAAACTTTCATATCTCCAGTTAATTTTATATAAATTTTAGCAAAGAAACTACTTCTAATAATATTTTTACTTTCAAGTTCACCAATAACTTCATAAGGAGTTGAATTTTCTTTTACAAAATATTCTACATATTTTCCCTTACTATCTACAGGACTTAACATAAAAAAGAAAAAAGATAAAATAGCACAAATAATTATAAGTACAAAAAGTATAATAGAGATAATTAATCTTTTTTTATTTAATTTATATTTCTTCATTATTTATTATCCTTAGCATCTTCTTCAGATTGAAGTTTATTTAAATAATTTTCTATCATAGTCCATTCTTCCTCAGTTTCAATAGGAAGAAGATCTAATTCATCATCTATATCAGACTCTATATTATATATAGAAGCATAAGTACTAATAAGCCCTTCTTCATCTTTTTTATCATCTGTATAAACTATATAATTCTTCTTTTTATCTTCAATAGTAAAAAGAATTCTAAATTCTTTTTCTTTTCCATCTTTATCTACTATAGTAAATGTGTTTTTATTTTTCACAATTCATCCTTCTTTCCTGATATAAAACTCTCGAGTATTACACTCGCTGCTAGTTTATCTACTACTTCTTTTCTCTTATCTCTTCTTATATTATTTGAAATTAACATCTTTTCTATTAAAGATGAAGTCAATCTTTCATCCTGTAAATATATAGTAATATTCTTTTGTTTTTCTATTAATTCTTTTAATTCAAGTACTTCCTTACAACGAACTGATATACTTCCATTCATATTAAGTGGATATCCTAAAACTATTGCATCTATTTTTTCTTCTTCTACAATATTAAGAATATCACAAGCTAAAACGTCCATTCCTTTATTACTTATTGTCTTATAAGGAGAACAAATAATACAAGTAGCATCTGTAATACTAAGTCCAACTCTTTTAGTACCGTAATCAATTCCTAAATACTTCATAATTTAAGAGTTTCCTTTAACATAAGCTCTAGTAAAGCATTTCTATCTAATGTACATATTTTATTTCTTGCATCTTGAAAACTAGTAATATAACCTGGATCTCCACTAACTAAATATCCAACTACTTGCTTAATTGGATCATATCCTCTTAACTTTAAAGATTCTACCACTTCTTTTAAAGTATTAAGAGCTAACTGATTCATAATCTCTTCAGAATTAAAAACCATAGTTTCTTGATTGTCGTTTTCCATTTGTTACTCACCTCTTAGTTTAATTTATTGTATCAAAAATTATTAATTATTTCAATTCTTTAGTATTAACTTGTTTTGAGACTTATTCTTTTTATAATATGAACATTCAATATATAATTTTCTAGATAATATTTCAATTAAGAAAATATTATTATCTTCTATAGCTTGTCTTAAATCTTCTATTATTTCTTCATAAGTATTAATATCTAAATCCCATGGATTAACACTAGAATATTTTATTTTCTTGCCTAAAATACCAGTATTAAAATTATAAGGTGAAGAACACATCTCTACTACTACATCACTTATAACTTTAATCTTTTCATTTTCACTAACATCTGGAATATCATCTAAATATTTCTTAATAGATAAAGCTAAAAATGAAGTTCTTTTAAATGAATCTATATTTACTTTAGGTACTAAATTATAAAACTCAGTGGAAGATAAAGTCATTAAGTAATCATTAATAATATTAAAATAATCATCAACAGTTAAAAAATCAGATAATAAGTTTCTACTTAAAGAAGCATATAAAGAATCTAACTCTATAAGACATTCATCTTTCATAATTTCTAATAAATAAAATGTTTTTTTATAATATCTATAAGATTGAACACTCTTAACATCTCTAGAAGTAAAAGGAACAAACTTATTTTTCGTGATTTCAGAAGATTGTTTTAATTCTCCACTTATATCATAGAACTTATTATTATACATATTAACACAATGTATATGCTTATTTTCAGTTATATATATTCTTGAGTTTTCATATCTTTCTTTAAGAAGATTAGCAAAATTATAACATCCACCACACGTAAAAAACTCTAAAGAATTAGTATCTTTATACATAAGATAATTATTATCAAATATTTTTCTAAACACTTCTATAAATAAATCTATTGGCATTATTTCTTTTTTCATAAATGCTATTATAACACCTAATCTATGAAATTGTAAATAAAGTACAATAGAAAACTTTTTATTG
>JAVXDN010000050.1:0-5511 GCA_036658935.1 Bacilli bacterium
TCTCACTTTCTAGTGCAAACCCTAAAAAGCTCGCGTAGATGATTATACCATACAATGTAATAAGTAGATACTTTTTTTAATACTAAATAATTAATTAGTAATTAGAGTGAAGACACAACTACATATGTTATTACTTTTTTTCTAAAGTATGTGAATACTTAGATTCTTCTGATCCACTATCAAATATATTTTTTATTTTTAAATATTCTTCTTTTGTTAGACCGTTTCTTATAACTAATGGCTTTACAGGTTCTTCTTCTTGATAACTTAATGCTGTATTACCTTCTAGTGTGTTATTACAATCTCTAATTAAATCTAAAGCAACTTCTTTTTTAGATAATTTGCATCCCTCTATAAAATCAAACTCTTTAATCATTTTATCTATAAAATATAATCCTGCTGAATTTCCATCCTTAAGTTCACACTCTATCATATAATTAGCGTCATATTTCCTTTTACCTAATGTAGGAACAGTTTTATCAAATACAAATTCAAATAATCCATCAAAATACTCTAAGTCATATTTAGCCCTTGATGTTTTTAATGTAACTTTCTCACTTAAAGAATTTACTGGTATTTTCCATTCGTTTTGTAAATATTCTAAAACTTTATCATATGAAGTAAAGTTTAATTCTTCCCTTTTTGATATGGAAGACTTATCATTCAATGGTCTTTTTACAGTCCACTCTACTTTTCCGTTACTTTCCCTTTTTCTAACAGCTATTCGGTAACTTTCTAATATGTCATCCTCATCATAATATGTATCAATATTTTCTATAAACTTAGGCTTTACAAGTCCAAACTTCTCAATTACTTCTAAGAACTCATTCTTAGGATTTATTGATTTATTAGAAAATACATACTTTTTCTCTTGTTCTATTTCTACATCTGTAGCTTTTTTAACTGCTTTTAATATTCCATTAACTACATCATCACTATAATGATTAAACTTTATTAATTTTCTAAGTAAAATCATATCTATACCAAATACATACTTTTCTTTTTTTAACTCAGAATTAAGTATTTTAGAACACTCAGATATATCTTGAATTAAGCCATCCTTATTAATAAAGATCTTATTATCCTTATTATATATACTTATTTTACTACAATTCTCGAAGAGACACTCTGGAAATTCATCTAATTCAGGAACAGCATCTAACAATCTACTCCTAAAATATTCATAACTTTCTTTTGTTGGAAGTTCTTTTATTATAAAATCATCATCTAATTTTCTATTAACTAATAAGGCAGCATATCTACTAGCAATTGGATCAGAATCTTTAGAAAATTGCCTAAATAGATTATTCATTTCTATCTCAGTAGTATCCCAAGTTATCATAGTATCAGTGGCACTTAAGAATTTTCCAAATATATTTTCAAGAACTCTAGTTTGATTATCAAAATATAAACTATCATAAAGTTCAAATCTTTTATTAAAAAAGTTTGCTATAGAAAATTCAGAAGAACTTTCAAATACTATTTCTAATCCATCATCTATATTTTCTAAGTCAATACTCTCTAGTATATTTGAATAATCATTTGTTTCACCATTTACATATTTTGAGTCTCTGTAGATATAATCAATTCTATCAATATCTATACCCCCAGAAAGTAGTTTACCAATAATAAGCATTAAATCATTATTACTATTTATTTCGTGATTATCCTTAATACTTTCTTTCATTTTAATTAAATCAACTGTTTTATTTAGAACACTTTCTCCTAAGGATTCGACTATTGCTTTATGAATATCAGAATTTTCATCTAATAGAAGTCTAACAGTTCTATTCTCATGTGTACCTGTTAAATATTTTTCAGATACATGTGAGAAACATCCGTGCCCAATATCATGAACTAATGCCATACATTTTATAGCTTGCTCATCTTCCAATGTAATATTTAATATTTTGGAAAACTTATTTTTACATATACCTACAAGCTTACATGCTAATAAATACGTACCGATACAATGTTGATATCTTGTGTGTATAGCATTAAAATTAGTATTAAGTCCTAACTGAGTTTTGTTCTTCATATCACTAAACTCTTTACTATTAATTATCCTTTCATACTTATCTTCTATTCTTATTTGCCCCCATACATCATTAATTGTCATTTTAACCGTTCCTTTCTTTGCGTATTTTATACGCTTTGTAAATCTTTTTAAAAATGTATTATAATACATTTTTACATTTACTATTTTCTTTGAATTTGTATAATTTTGCTGGTTTAGACCCTTCAAAAACTTGTAATTTATTAGTGTCTTCAATAACTCCAAGTGAAAGAATTTTTTTTCTAAAATTTCTTCTATCAAAAGTTTTATTTAGTATTGTTTCATAAACTTTCTGAATCTCTGGAATAACAAACTCATTTGGAAATAAGGATTTTAAAATACTAGTTTCAGTTATTTTCTCTTTTAAGCTTGAAATTGCTGTATCCAATATTTCATTATGATCGTAAGCAAGCTCTGGAATATTATTAATTGAGAACCAATCTGCATTAGATGTTTTTAAGGTATCTTTTAATATTGATACTTTTTCAAAGTCTATTACAGCCTCATATGTTATAGCAACCATTCTCATAACAGGTGATCTTTTTACTTTACCAAATACACCTGAGAAATAAATTTCCATATCCTTTATTCCTGTTTTTTCAAAAATTTCTCTTTTAACTCCATCTAATAAATCTTCATTATTGTATAGTGCTCCACCAACCAAGGCCCATTTACCACAATAAGGGTTATTCTTTCTTTTTATTAATAATACTTTTGTTACACCCTTTTCAACAGTAAAAATTGAAGTAATAACATGAACTCCTTGTTTCTTATACAGAACATTATTTGTTTCTATTTTTATGCCTCCCTCTAATTAAATTATACGTGTACTAAATACACTTGTCAAGTATTTTTTATAAAATATTTTTTAAAAAAAGTATATTATGTATTTAGTACAATATAATATACTTTTTATTTCTTATAATTTAACACTTTATTGAAAAATATATTTGATTTAAACTTTTTAGTATTTAATATTTCTATCTATCTATAGGCGCTCACATAACATTGCATACTTTTTCTTCTTGAACATTCATGTCTGAAATGAAAACCTTTATACCGAGCTATTCTTTTACTATCCTTTCTATCTTAGATTAATAATAAAAGTTGTCTTTTTATCTTTCTTAGTATCAGCACTTATATATGCCTCTCTTTTATTCTTCAAAAAAATCTTTGATTTGTCTTGTAATTTGAGGGTGTTTTAATTTTTTTAAAGCATTAGCCTCCTTTTGCCAAATTCTTTCTCGAGTAACACCTTTAATTTGTGCAATTTCTTCAAGTGTATAATTAATACCATCAATAATTCCATATCTCATAAGTAAGAGTTCCTGTTCATCCTTAGTCAGTCTTTTTAAAATACTTCTTATTTTTTCATCTCTGATTTTTAGAAGAATAACTTCCTCAATAGATAGTCCATCATCCCTTATAGATTCTTCAAGAGTTATGTCTTCTCCATCTTTACTTTCATAGATTTTTTCTTGTAAACTTATATCATTACTATTATCTCGCTTTTGCATTTTAGAAAGGTAGATATGTCTACAGAAAGCATTTTCAATACATGGATAGGCAACGGATGATAATTTAACATTTCTATCAATATCAAAACTATCAATTGCATTTATTAATCCAAAAGAACCTATACTGATTAAATCCTCTATTGGTAAATCAATTCTAGTCTTGAATTTATTGGCAATCTTTAATACCATTCTTAAATTATGTTTTATTAATTTTTTTCTTGCTTCTCCATCACCATTTTTCATTGCATTAATTAGTTCAATAGTTTCATTATCAGTGAGTAAAGGAATTTTAGATATTTCATTTGCATACTCATTCATTTTGTCTTTTCTCTTTTCTTAATGTCAAACGTTTTTGATAACCCAATTCTTCAGCTCTTTCACCAACCGCTTTAGTTGTTCTCCCTAATTTCTCTGCAATTTCAGTATAAGTCATATCTTCATAATTTTCTCTTAAAAATTTAAGTTCTTCACCTTTCCAAAATCTAAGTAATCTATAACTATATCCTAATTCTCTTAATTTACAAGCAACGCCAACTAGCGAGTGATTTACTTGTAAAGATATTTGTTCGTAATTATACCCTTGTATTAATAATTTCTCAGCAAGTTGTATTTCCTCTTCTGTCCATATTCTATACTCAAAAGAAATATTTTCTATATCTCTTTTTCTTTTTTCTAATAACCATTCTGACTCTTCACCTAATATATTTTTTTCTAAATTCTGACTATTCCATAAATCTTGATGTTCTTTTAAAAATAGCATTAAATTATCTAAATCAATACAATAGTATCCATAATTCTTAGACACTTTTTTCTTTTTTAACTTTAAACCATGTTTTATCCACGTATCAGTTATTCTTTCGGCTCTAACACCTAAAATATCTGAAATATCTGCAACACTAATTTGATCTATATTCGCCTGACTCATATAACCAAGATGCATTCGTGTAGCTTTAACTTTAACAGAAAAAACCGTTCTTCTCATATTTCTAGCTATTTTCTCGATTTTATCTCGCCCCCAACGTTCGTATAGATATTCTTCTTCATCTTTAGTCCAATTTCTTCTATCTTGAATCAATGTAATCCCTAATCTTCTAGCTTTTAAATAAATAGCATTTTCAGTTTTATCCATCATTTTTGCAATATCTTTATAGTGATATTCTTCTGATAATAACTTTAGTGCCTCAATTTGTTCGTTTGTCCATTCATTTAATGTTGGAAGTTCTAAACCATTTGCTTTAGCAACATTTGTGACAGCAGACCAAGAGCAGCCAAACTTTTTTTTCATACTGTGAGCTGATTCCTTACCCCAATTTTCAATGATATATTCTATTTGTTCTTGAGTAAAAATAAATTTTTCACCTTTCATCTTTAGGCACCCTCATTGTTAATCTTTTAGGAGTATTTTCTTTCATAAAATTATTGCTAAAAATATCATAAACAAAATTAAAGGTTTTAATATAATCAGTATTTTCATGTGTTTTTAAATTGCTCCATAATCCATTTTCATCAAACTCAATTAAAGGGCTATCAATTAATTCTTCGTCGTCTTCTACCCACCAAATAATAGACCAGCCTTGCAATGTGCCAGCTACTTGAACTATATAATGAATAAAGTGTCTTAATGTATCAAAATGCTGTTCTCGAGGAATAAGATTTGCTAATTTTTGTAATAAAGAAGGAACATTAGGATCTCCTTCTTCGCTATTAGTTATTGATATAGTACCATTTACTCCTTGGATTTTAGAAGTAATATATTTTTTCAATTCGTTATCTATTAATTTTTTCTTTACTTCTATATCTTTATCCCAAAAGCCTTGCAAAATAATATTAGAATCCATTTTCGAATATATGTCATTTATAGAAATCATGAAAATACCTCCTGAACTCCTGAATATAAAAATATTATATCACACAATATTTTTTCTTCCAATATTTCTA
>JAVXDN010000051.1:0-5470 GCA_036658935.1 Bacilli bacterium
CATAAATAATAGAAATATTATTTTTTTTATAGTATAATATTTTCTAGGTGAAGAAAAGTGAATGATAATACATTTGGATTTAAATCATTAGAAGAACTTTATAATAGATTAAAACCTGCTTTATATAGTAAGTGTGAAGAGATTAGAAGATGTAATAAAAACTATATAAAAGAGGAAGATATTTGGAATTATTTAAGTTCTAAAGTATGGAAAAATAGAGAAAATTTAAATTTATTTGATATGGTAAATGATATATTATATTTGAGTATTGATGAGATAAATGACTATGTATTAGATATTTTAAGAAAGAATAATAGAGATATTAAAGCTAAGGAGAATGATTTATTATGATAAATGCAAAAAGAGATAAAAAGAAATTAATTATTACGCTATTAAGTATAACACTAGCATTAGTATTAAGTATTTGTTTACTTAAACCAGTGTTTTCTAAATTACATTATGGATTAGATTTAAAAGGTGGATTTGAAGTATTATATAAGGTAAGTCCACTTGAGGGAGAAAAGAAGATAGATAAAAATATGCTTCTTAGTACTTATAAAGCATTAAATAATAGAATTGATACATTAGGAGTTAGTGAAACTGATATTACTATAGAAGGGGAGAATATAAGAGTTAAACTTCCTGGAGTAAAAGATGAAGCTGCTGCTAGAGAAAGATTAAATACACCTGCTGTATTAAGTTTCAGAGATACTAGTGATAATTTACTTATGAGTGCATCTGTTTTAGGTTCTCCTGGTGCAAGTCTTGATTATGATAAAGATGGAACTCCAGTAGTAAAACTAAATATTAAAGATAATGATACTTTTTATAGTGCTACTAAAAAGATAAGTACAAGTAAAGATAAAACTATTGTTATATGGTTAGACTTTAATGAAGGAGATACTTATAAAGCTAATGAAAATATATGTGGTAAAGATGGAAATATGAAATGTATTTCATCCGCTACTGTAGAAGAAGCATTCGCTGGGAACGTAGTTATTAAAGGAAAATTCACAACAGAACAAGCTAATAACTTAATAGATTTAATTAATAGTGGTTCTCTTCCTACTAAACTAACAGAAGTTTCTACTAAAACAGTAGATGCATCTTTTGGCGCTAATACATTAAATATTACTGCCTTAGCGGGATTAATTACATTTATTATAATTACATTAATTATGTCATTTAAATATAAAGTAAGTGGACTATTAGCGTCTGTAGCTTTAGCGGTATATATAATACTTGTATTTATATTCTTTAACTTAATAGGAAGTGTTCTTACATTAACTGGAATAGCAGCACTAATATTAGGTATTGGAATGGCAATAGATTCCTCAGTTATTTGTATAGAAAAAGTAAAAGATGAATTAAGAAGTGGGAAAAAATTAGAAACAGCTTTTAAATCTGGAAATAAAAGAAGCTTAGTTACAATAATAGATGCAAACCTTACAACATTTATTGTAGCATTAGTATTATTTATATTTGGAGAATCATCAGTTAAAGGCTTTGCAACTATGTTGATGCTTACCATTATAGTTACAGTAATTAGTATGGTATTTATATATAGATACTTACTTAAAAAATTAGTTGAAACAGGATACTTTACTGAAAATACAAATATATTATTAGGTAAAATAGGTAAAGTTCATGAATTTAAGTTTTCTGAACACTTTAAGAAATACTTAATACCACCAGTAATTATAGTATTAGTAGGTATTGTTTTCGCTTTCACTGTAAAACCTAATTTAGGAATAGACTTTGCAGGTGGAACAGATATAAGTATTAAATCAGATATACAAATTGATGAAAAAGAATTAGATAAAGTTTTAAGTACTTATGAAGTTAGATCTAAGACATTAGAACAAAATAATAAAGAAGCATCAATAATTATAAAAGAAACTTTAAAAGATAAAGAAGTTAAAGAATTAAAATCAAATATAGAGAAAAATGGATATAGTGCTAACGTATCCGCTATTAGTAATGTCGCTAAACAAGAATTAACAAAGAATGCATTTATTAGTTTAATAATCGCATCCCTTCTAGTTGTAGTATATGTTGCATTTAGATTCACTACAGCATTTGGAATCGCTGCAGTACTTGCATTATTCCATGATGTAATAATTACTTTATCATTATTTATTATATTTAAAGTAGAGATAAACTTTATATTTGTCGCTGCAGTACTTACTATTATAGGTTACTCTATTAACGATACAATAGTTGTATTTGATAGAATTAGAGAAAATAAAACTAAACTTTATAATGATAGAACTCTTACTTTAGAAGAAATGAAACACTTAGTAAATGTAAGTTTAAGTGAAACATTAACTAGAAATATCATAACTACAGTAACTACATTAGTATCTGTTATAGTACTTATGGTACTAGGAGCATCTGAAATATTTGGATTTAATGCTGCTATATTAGTAGGACTAATCGCAGGAGCTTATTCTTCAATATTTATCGCTGCAAACCTTTGGGTAGTATTAGAACAAAAAAATGCTAAAAAACCTAAAAAGATAAAACCAATTACACATGAACTTGAAGAAAAAGAAATAAGAGGAATAAATACTAAATAAATTTTCCTTTTCTTTTGTTAAAATATAAAAAGGAGATACATGAAAAACAATACATATAATGACCTTATAAAATTATTAAAAACTTATATGAGTGAAGAAGATATAAAAAAAGTAGATGAGTACTATTCTTTTTCTAAAGAAATATATGAAGGAATGAAAAGATTATCAGGAGAGGATTATATTACTCATCCTATTTCGGTATCTTATATAATTGCATCTCTTCATATGGATTATATTACAGTAGGATGCTCTTTAATACATGAAGCTATTACACTAAATAAAGCTACTATTGAAGAAATAAAAGAAAAATTTGGAGAAGAATCATCTATAATACTTAACTCTATTTCTAAATTAACATCTCTTAAAAAGAACTTTAAAAAAGAAAATGATGCAGAGAAATTTAGAAGAGTAGTAGTATCATTAAGTGAAAATCCAAAAGCATTATTTATTAAATTAGCAGATAGATGTCATAACTTAAGAACAATAAATATACATGAAAAATCTCATCAAGAAGAAATAGTAGAAGAAACACAAAAAGTATATATCCCTATCGCTCATAGACTTGGAACAAAAGATATTAAAGGAGAAATGGAAGACTCTTGTCTTAGAATATCTAAACCTGAAGTATATGGAGAAATACTAGATAAAATAAATGCTAGTAATAATGAATTACATAAAGATTTAAATATTATGCAAGATGAAATAACTGAATTATTAAATGAACATCATATAAATTTTAAAATAACATCTAGAGTTAAAAGTGTAACAGGAATATATAATAAATTAAAAGTAGGTAAAACTTGGAATAATATATATGATCTTTTAGGACTTAGAATAATTGTAGAAAAAGATGAAGAATGTTATTTAGTAATAGGATTAATACATTCTAAATATAAAGCTATACCAAAAAGATTTAAAGACTTTATCGCTAATCCTAAAAGTAATATGTATCAAAGTGTTCATACTACTGTTTTTGGTGTAAAAAATAAAATGTATGAAGTACAAGTACGTACTTATGAAATGGATGAAATAGCAGAAAAAGGAATCGCTTCCCATTGGAGTTATAAAGAGAAAAGTGATGGAAGTAAAAGAAGTGAATTACAAAATAAATTAGATACTTTTAGAGCATTAATAGAAGTAAAAGATATAGAAGGAAACTTAAACTTCTTTTCTAACTTAGATAATGAACTTAATAATGAAGAAATATATGTATATACTCCTAAAGGAGATATTATAGAATTACCTAAAGGATCTTCTCCTGTAGACTTCGCTTATAGAATTCATACAGAAGTAGGAAATAACACTATAGGCGCTGTAGTTAATGGACATATAGTTAAACTAGATTATATCTTATCAGATGGAGATGTAATAGAACTTAGAACTCAAACGGGAAAATCACCTTCTAGAGCATGGTTAAAATTTGTTAAAACTGATCAAGCTAAATCTAGAATTAGAAGTTACTACTATAAAAGAGAAAAAGAGAAACTTATAGATACTGGTAAAGAAATGATAACTCATGAATTTAGGAAAAGAAAAGTATCTGAAAATGAGTACTTAAAAGAAAATATAATTAAAGATAAATTAAAAGAATATAACATAGAAAATATAGAAGAATTATATATGGCTGTATCTCTTCTTAGGTATACTCCTACACAAATAGTTAATAAATTTATAGTAGAAGAAAAAGAAGAGGAAGTAAAATTAAAAACTGATAATTCCTCTACTTCTAAAAATAATATTATAATAGATGGAAACTCTGATATATTATGTTCTATCGCTTCATGTTGTTCTCCAGTATACGGAGAAGAGATAATTGGATATGTAACTAGAGGAAATGGAGTTAGTATTCATAAAATTAATTGTAAAAATATAGATGAAAAAAGTGGAAGAATAGTAAATGCATCTTGGAATAAAACAACACTTGATAAATATACAGCTAAAATAACTATAGAAGTAAGTGACGCTAATGAAAGCTTAACTAATGCAATAACTTTAGCAACTAAATATAATATAGTTGTAACATCATTTAATGAAGTGAGTAATGATGAATATATATTAACTTGTAAAGTAGATAATATAGATACTCTAAATATATACATACAAGGATTAAATAGTACTAAATATATAGTAAAAGCTGAAAGGAAACATGAACAATGAGAATAGTATTACAAAGAAGTAAAAATAGTAAAGTCACTATAAATAATAAAGTTAATGGAAGTATAGAAAAAGGCTTAGTTCTATTAGTTGGATTTTGTGAAGGAGATAACTCTAATATTATAGATAAAATGATAGATAAAATTATTAACCTTCGTATATTTGAAGATGAAAAAGAATTAATGAATTATTCATTATTAGATCAAAAAGGAAGTATATTAAGTATAAGTCAATTTACTTTATATGCAGACTGTAAAAAAGGAAGAAGACCATCTTTTACAGATGCACTTGAATATAATAAAGCTTCATTATTATATGATTTATTTAATAAAAAATTAATAGAAAAAAACATACATGTAGAGACAGGTATATTTGGAGAAGATATGCAAGTATCTATTGAAAATGATGGTCCAGTAACTATATTATTAGATAGTAATGAAATATAAAAATAGTGGGAATGTTACTTAAAGCTAATATCTTTCTAGAATTATTGATAATCTATTTTAGATAATAACTAACTATTAGGCAATATAATTAAACAACTTATAATATATAGAGTATTATATAGTGGATGCAGGATATGCATTCAAAATAAAAACTTAATATATATAAATATATAATTACTTAAATTAAAATATATTAACACAGGTAATTTTAAAATAAGTAAAAAATCTTAATATATAAATAATCCTAACTCTTTTATCTAATACTTTTAAACCTATAACACAACTATAAAG
>JAVXDN010000052.1:0-5120 GCA_036658935.1 Bacilli bacterium
TAGTTCTAAAGCTAAAGATAAGTCATATTTTCCTTTAGATGTTCTTTTTAATACAGAATTACCTATTAATTGTTTTATTCTATAAGAATTATATCCTAAATTATTTAAGTCTTTTGTAGTTATATAATTATTGCTTATAATAATATCATATATTTTATTTAATTCATTCATATAAGTAGCACCTCTTTTAAGTTACTATAGTACTATATTATTCATAAAATTACAAGAAAATCCCTTTATAAAAGGGATTTTCAGGAACATAAAGCACTTGTGAATGCTGGATCTTTATAACAAAGATCTATTTATAGTATATCATATATTTAATTGACTTATATGTGCTTTTAGCATAATATAAGTAACTAAGAGAAAATGAGGTATAAAATGACAAATAAATTTTTTATATTTTTAACTACTAATGATAATAAAAAAGAAATATATAATGTAGATATAGATAATGATAGACTTTTAGAAATTAGAGAAGTTATTGATATGAATTATAATATGGGTAAAGACTTTATTTTACAAGTATTACCTTCTCTTATTGAAATAGATGGATATCATTTATCAATTGTTTTTAAAAAATTTGTAGAGAATAGATCTACGTTTATAGATGGTATAGAGTATAACCAAGAGATGTTTAGTTATCTTTATAGATATAATGAAATATCTGTTTATTCTCTTTTAATTGATAGAATTATTGATATTTCTTCTACAGAAGATATTATAAGTAATTTACATATTTTAGAAAATTTAAATCCAACTAATGAAGAAAATATAGAATATATTACTGAAATTAAAAAATGTATTAAAATTAAGAAAATATTAAATATTAATAAACTTAAATCTTTACTTAATAAAACCACTTTAAAATATATTAAATCTCTTTCATTTAAAGATAGTAATCAATATAGAGATTATTTAATAGAATGTATATTTACTGAATATATAGAAGGAACTTATACAAATAATAATAAAGATACAATACATGATTATACAAAGAGAGAAGAAGAAAACTTAGTAAAAGAAGAAAAAGTACTTAAGCTAAAATAAACTTAAGTACTTTTTAATATTATTTAAATAAAGCGATTATATCTGCTTTTTTCATACTAGATGTAACTTCTAAGTTCTTATCTAGTGCTAATTTTTTTAGTTCAGCGACTGTCATTTTAGAGTAATCAATTACTTCTTCTTTAACAGTTTCTTTCTTTATTTCTTTTACATCTTTTACTTCTGGTTTTACTTTAGGATTTTTTATAGCTTCTTGTGCTAAAGCTACTATCTTAGTAAATTCTTTAGGATCACTAATAGCTAATTCACTTAACATTTTTCTATTAATAGTTATTCCTGCTAAGTTAAGTCCATTTATAAAGTCAGAATATCTAAGTCCGTTTTCACGACATGCTGCATTTATTCTTGTAATCCATAATTTTCTAAAATTTCTTCTATTGACTTTTCTATCTCTAAAAGCATATTCTCCACTATGCATTAATTGTTCTTGTGCAGTTTTAAATAATCTATGTTTACTTCCAAAATATCCTTCTGCTCTATCTAATACTTTCTTTCTTCTAGCTCTAGCGACAGTTCCGCCTTTAACTCTTGTCATTTACTTCTCCCCCTCTTATAGAACTTTCTTGTATCTATTTGCGTCGCCTTGACTCAAACTAGATGCTTTTCTATTCTTTCTATTAAAATCTGTAGGTTTTGCTCCTGTTTTATGGTTTGTTCCTGGATGTCCTATTTTTGTTGTTCCTCCAGGTCTTACTGTTACTTTCTTACTAATTCCTCCATGTGATTTTTGCTTTGGCATAAATACACTTCCCTTCTTCTACTTGTTTTGTGCGAGTATTAAACTCATACTTCTACCTTCCATTTTAGGAGATTGCTCTATAATGGAAATATCTTTTAGTTGATCTGCAAATCTGAGAATAACATCACGACCTAATTCTGTATGGGCCATTTGACGTCCTTTAAATCTAACTGTTACTTTGATTTTATGACCTTTTTCAAGATAGCCTTTAGCATTTCTTAATTTGGTTTCAAAATCATGTATATCAATAGTAACACTAAGTCTGTATTCTTTTAGTTCTAGATTAGTCTCTCTTTGTTTTTTCTTTTGTTCTTTTTCTCTTTTTTGTTTTTCATACTTATACTTGTTATAATCCATAACTTTGCATATAACTTGCGGTTTTTCATTAAGTAAAACCAAGTCAAGTCCTGCAGCTGCTGCTAAAGTTCTAGCATCATTTATGGGTTTTAAACCAAGTTTTTCTCCACTAGGTCCAATTACCATAACTTCAGGGTAATTAATTTGTTCATTGATCAACGACTCATTTTGTTTAGCTATTTCTCTCAACCTCCACCAATAAAAAAGATACACGCTAGTGTATCCATGAGAAAAGTTTAAAAGATTTATTTTCTTTTTAAGCTTTTTACCTATTTATTAAAATAAATCAGGTGAGTATGGATATACTGCTTTCTTTTTTTATTACTTATATAGTTTATAGCATAATTGTATGTTTGTCAAGAAATATTTATGAGGGATTAAAATAGTTAGACTACTATTGAGATAGAGTTATATAAATGATATAATTTAAAAGAAAGAGAGACTAAAAACAATGAAAAAAATTAGATTTTATTTTACTTATATTTTTATTAAATGCTTATATTTATTTATGAAATTACTTCATAAAGGAGCGACACAAACTCCAGGAAGAATAGCGATAGCTTTATGTCCTGACTTTTTAGAGCATATTAAAAAGCCTAAACTTATTATAGGAATTACTGGTACTAATGGAAAAACTACTACTACTAATTTAATAGTTGATACTTTAGAAACTTTAGGAGTTAGTGTTCTTAATAATAAAAGAGGATCTAATTCAGCTTCAGGTATAGCTTCTTCTCTAATTGGTAATTTTAGTAAAAAAGATATAGCGGTATTTGAAGTAGATGAAAGAAGTACTATTCGTATTTTTCCTTTTATGAAGTTTGATTATTTAGTAAGTACTAATATAACTAGAGATACTATTATGAGAAATGCTCATCCTAAATATATAGTTGATATTATTAATTCTACATTAAGAGAAGATACTACTTTAATTATAAATTCTGATGATTTCTTTAGTTGTCTTTTAGGAAAAGAAAATAATACAAAGATATATTATAGTGTAGGACCTCAAGAAGACGATAAAAAGAAAATAGATAATATTATTAAAGATGCTGTTTATTGTCCTAAGTGTGGAGGTAAGTTAGAATTTTCTAATATTAAATATCTATATATAGGAAAATATAAATGTAATAAGTGTGGATATGAAAATCCAATATGTAAGTTTGTTACAAAGAGTATTGATAAAAACAAGAGAATATTAACTCTTAATAATAAAGAATATCCTTTAATAGATGATGGTATATTTAATATATATAATGAGACAGCGGCAATTTCTATTTTATTAACTCTTGGATATAAAGAAAAGGCTATAGCTTCTAGTCTTTTAAAACAAAAACTTCCTTCTATAAGATATAGAAGTGATACAGTTGATAATATTACTTTATATAGAGTTTTAGCTAAGTCTCAAAGTCCAACTGCAGTATCTACTCTATTTGATAGAGTAAAGAAAGATCCAGGAACAAAAGAAGTTATATTAGCGTATGATGATATTCATATGGTAAAACATGGTAGTGAAAATATGAGTTGGTTATATGATACTGATTTTGAGTTTTTAAAAGATAAAAATATTAAAAGAATTATTATAGGAGGTCCTAGAAGTTTAGATAATCATTTAAGACTTTTAATGACAGGAATAGATCCTAATAAACTTATTCTAGCAGATGACGAATATGATGTTAAAAATAAACTTAAGTTTGATTGTGATAATATTTATTTAATGCATGATATGTATAATGAAGTTATGGCAGGAGTTATATATGAAGAAATTCTTGAAATGATGAAAGAGAGGAAAAACTAATGAAGATAGAAATTTTATATAGTGAAATAGGAAATCTTTATGGAGATAATGGAAACATTAGATATTTAGAGAAATGTCTTAAAGATGAGAAATTCTATTATACTTCTATTAATGATACTCCTCATTTTGTTAAAGAAAAAATTGATTTTATATATATGGGCCCTATGAGTGAAGAAAATCAAGAAAAAACTATTATTAAACTATTACCTTATAAAAATAGATTAAAAGAACTTATAAATAATAATACAATATTTTTATGTACTGGGAATTCTTGGGAAATATTTGGTAAAGATATTAGAAATGAAGATGGAACTATTATAGAGTGTTTAGATATATTTGATACTTATGCTAAAAGATATATGTTAGACAGATATGCAGGATTAGTTTTAGGGACTTTTAAAGATATAAAAATAGTAGGATTTAAAAATCAATTTACTCATTCTTATGGAAATAATACAAATAATTATTTTTTAGAAGTAATTAAAGGATCAGGATTAAATCCTAGTAGTTCTTTAGAAGGAATTCATTATAAGAACTTCTTTGGTACTTATCTTTTAGGACCTATTCTTATATTAAATCCGGATTTTACTAAATATTTATTAAGTCTTTTAGGTATTAAAAACATTACTCTTCCTTTTGAAGAAGAAATATATAAAACTTATAATAAAAGATTAGAAGAATTTATAAATCAAGTATAGTTTTCGACAAAATATTATTTATAGTTATGATAACATTATTATCAAGGTGATAATAATGTTTTTACATGAAATAACAGAAGAGAATTTTGATAGTATAATTGATGAAATAACTTTAGAAGAAAAAATCAATTTAATCATCCTATTTGATGAATCATTAGAAGATGAGGTAAATAACTTATGGTTGTGGAATAAGTCGTTTTATGATGTTAAAAACGTTTGTGATAGGATTATATGTACTGGTAAAAGATGTAATGATTTATGTTTAAAATTAAAAATGGATGGATGTGAAGATTTAGTATCTATGTGTGATGATATAGATATGAGTTTTTCTTCTATAAATGGTAGTAGATATAATACTCATATAATGTATCCATCTAATTCAAAAACTTTACTTACTAGATATAGATAAATAAAACTCATAACTTATAAATAAGTTATGAGTTTTATTTAATTACATTTT
>JAVXDN010000053.1:0-5095 GCA_036658935.1 Bacilli bacterium
CATCTATTTTACATTCTATATCATGTCCATCTGCTGCATCTGGAACTAAACGTATGCTTTTTACTTTTGTTCCTATCTTTATAGAAGAAGAACTTCCTTTTACTTTAAGATCTTTTACTACTGTTACAGCATCCCCATCATTTAATACATTTCCATTTACATCTTTTATAACTACTACTTCTTCTGCTGAAGCCTCTGCACTCCACTCATGAGCACATTCTGGACAAACTAAAAGACTTCCGTCTTCATAAGTATATTCTGAATTACATTTTGGGCAATTTGGTAAATTTTCCATAATTTTATTTCCTCCGTTCATCTTTATAATTCTAGTTGTTCATAGGACTATATAATATCATAGTCTTCTAATATTGACAAATATTCATCCAATATAGCTATGAAATCTAGTATTTTATACAATTTATCTCGCATATACGTCAATTTACTCTTTATACAAAGCTATTTAAAGATATTATATATATTTAATAAAATTATAGCTAAAAGCACTATGTTGAATATTTTTATTATATTCTTTTCTGAAACTGATTTATTTAATCTATATCCAAGTATACCTCCCATAATACCTCCAACAAGCATTATAGGTAACATCTCTAGATTATAGCTTGAAAACCCTGTGGTCGCTGCAATTGAAAGAATTTTAGCTCCTTGAGAGAAAAATATAACTATTATAGAGTTCCTTGCTGCTTCATTTGCCGACATAGAAAATAATATGGTAAATGCAGCTACATTCAGCGGTCCTCCTCCAATACCTAAAAATGCAGATATAGACCCTAATACTAATCCTAAAAAACCAATTATTAATATATTATTAATATTATAAGTTTTAATTTTCTCTTTATTTTTCATATAAACAAATACTATCAATAATATTAATATCAACATTATACTTTGAAGATTATTTATAATGCTCATATTAATTCCTGTTGACACTAACAGATTCATTATTTTTTGACCAACTATTCCACCAATAATGGAACCTATCGCAACTACAATTGTATTTTTAGGATTTATTTTATCTTTTTTCTTTAGTTGATAAAAAACTGTTACTATAGACATTACAAATATTGTTGAAGATGATAATAAATTTACAGTAGGAAGAGAATAACTACTTAAAGCATCTAAAGCCGGCTTTATTATAACTCCTCCACCTATACCTACCGATGATCCTATTATTGTAGATATAATTGCAACAAGAAAATACAAAATTTGCATATTTAAATCCTTCCTATGGTTTTATATAATAAAACCCTTCACTTTGTTTTTGGACAAGCTCCATTACTCCAGATGGTACAACTTCAATAAACTCACATAACTGATCAACGTCTATATTTAATTTGTTTAATGTATTGTTGCAAGCGGCAAATACCACACCTTTTTCTGCAAGTTCTTTTAATTTATCGTATATTTTTAAAGCTTTTGATTTTTCTTTAGTATAATTTACTATAGCTTCTCCATGAACTAACATTTCTAACTCTAAATCAGTATCCAAATTCAATAGATTCTCTATATTCCCTAAGGCCATACTCCATCTATCTAATTGATTTACATGTAATATAATTTTCATATAACATATCCCCTATCTTTAACTTCTATATTTATTTTATACCCTAAATATAAAATAATTAATAATTTTCATTACAAATATTCACACTTAATCTATACATTATTTCTAACGTTTTTATAATTCTATAATATTCATATTTTAGATAATCTTCTATAGCCAACAATATACCAATCTGTCCTAACCATTTTATTTTTATGTATTAATTTTGCGCACAAGAAGAGATTATTCATATTGAATAATCTCTTCTTGATACTCATTATTAAAAATTTTATTTTTTACACAAGTAATCTATTCAATTATAAAGAACCATAAACTCTTCGTTCTCTATATCTTATATATTTATCCTAAAAAGGGTGAGCTAGCAAAGATATTGCTAGTAAAGCAGAAAGTGGGAAAATTCTACGTCTAAATCTTCTAAATCTTCTAGGACGCCTAGATGAAGATTGTCGATCAAATTGATTTTCACAATCTTCATCTACTATTACATCTTCACCAACTAACACCATAATACGGTCTGTACCTACATTCTCAATAATTCCATCAATTTTACTTCCATCTCTCATTGTTAAAACAGTATGGTAATACATAAGCCTTTTGCATTCTTCCTGCAGGTTTCTGCTCTGATCATCTATTTTTGAAGTCACTTTTTATACATCTCCTCTCTATTAGCATAATATTCACTTATAAGAGGATTTGTTCCATTTTAATTTTTAACCAAGTGATTTATATACACTTTTCAATATCTCCTTTATCAATCTTACCATCTAATGATAGGTAATAATACCTTATAGGCTTTAAGTCTTCATCCAATTCATATATCAAAGGTATTTATGTTGAAAAATAGGTATATATGTAAAGAAGACTATGAAATAATTTCCACAGCCTTCAGTCATTTTTTATCGATTTTAATATAATTATATAGATTGTACAATTATCTTTTAATACTCAATAAATTAATTTTTTCCTTTTTAATTTATACTAAAGGTGCATCAATTTGAGTAGTGAAAGCGAATTCATGAAAGTGACCATCAGCAACAGTAGTCTGCCCACATACTAAATGAACATGTTTCTTAGTCCCTGGTATTGGAATCGCTGGCCCAGTTGTAACACATATCATATGGAAGTGATCAAGGAAATCTACATTATCTTTTTTAATTTTATGAACATGATTTGTTCCACCGTTTATTGGTATAACTTCACCTGTAACACCTGCAGCACGATGATTATGTCTATCATCGCCCTCTTCAGCTAATTTAACACTTTCTGAGTATTCATGAACATGTGTCATTTCTTCTTCACAATGATCCCATTTATCGCATTTATCACAATGATTCCATTTATCACATTTGTCCCATTCATCCCATTTATCGCATTTGTCCCATTCATCACATTTATGGCATTTATCACATTTATGGCATTTATCACATTTATTACATTTATTACATTTATTACATTTATAATTTTGACAACTCATACTAACATCGCTCCATTATATTGTATATTAAGAGACTCTTATAAGTAATCTCTTAAAATATAATATGAATAAATGTCAAATAAGTTCCTATTTTGTAGAATTTCGTAATAATATATTGTATCTAAATAAGCCATAAACTATTAAAACTAATTTATGACTCACTAACATATATAATGATATTATTCTCTTTCTTAACATAGTCCCAATTTAATACTTAATATAAGTATTTATTTCTTAACTTATCTAATTCATCTTCATCTAACTCATATTCATTTTTGAAATAATCTTCATATGTACCATACTTATTCTTTATTGAATTTAGGCTTGACTTTATGAGTGTCTCATCAACTCCTAGTATTCCCTCAATCATTTTCTTTACTTTTTCATCCTTCATATAATCTTTATATGTTTCCATTATATTTTTAGTAAAACTTTTTCTATTGTCATTACTTTCTAAGTAGTCTTTTATGATAGTTTCTTCATCTACATTAAGCGCTAATAAAATTAATGCAGATCCAACACCCGTTCTATCTTTTCCAGCTGTACAATGTTGAAGTATAGCTGTATTTTCAGGATTTCTAAATAGCTTAAACAGTTCTTTATATGCAGGGTTATCTAAAGGCATTATTTTATATGCTTCTCTAAGTAAATCTTCAGGATTAATATCCATTGTACTTCCTTGTAATATTTGTTCCACATAAGTTGTCATATCTAAATTATCATTTCCTTTAATATTCATCCCTGGTATGTTGATATTTTTAACTAATTTAACTTGGACATCAGGGTTTCTTGAAACTTCATCCTCTGATCTATAATCTAATACATATTTTATTCCTAAACTTTCAAAGTATTTTAAGTCATTATCTTTTAAATTTGAAAGATCCTCTGATCTATAAAATAGCCCCCATTTAACAGCTCTACCATCTTTTGTTTTATATCCACCCAAATCCCTAAAATTACTAAAGTTTTTTAAAGGCACAACTCTTTCTGCTAATGTAATCTCTTCATTCCCACATATTATTTTATAAAAAGTTCTATTATTAGGATTTGGATCTAGAAATCCAACTTCATTAGAGTTCTCAAAATCCATTAAAAATCTATCTGTATCTTCTAAATTATCTTTATAAAATATTTTCCCTATTTTACATATTTTATTTAATTTGATTGTTATATCATTATCTTTTCCCCTAAATATTTCACCTGTTAATTCTTCCATATCTATTACTCCTTTCAAATTAAAACTCTAATATTTATTTTAGAGCTTTATATACGTTGAATAGATTCAGTCAGCATAAATTATCCTATCACTTCATTTTAAAATAATTCTTATAATGAAAATTCTCTTTTAATCATAAGAAATACTTTAATTATTTATAGTTATACTCATCTAATCAACACTTATTACATACCCACTAATATAAACGTAAAAACACATCAGACATTTGCTTTGATATCTCTAGTTATTGTTGCCAGTTCTGACCTAAACTAAAGTAATCATATACAGCACAACAAAATCCAAAATATTTTTCAGAGTAAACTTTTAAATAGTTCCTTATTAGTTTTATATTCATATATATTATTTTTATTCTCCAAGTATTTTACATATTAAATTTGATAAAAAATAAGGAAAGGCTATTTTTATTAGCCTTTCCTTATTTTTTAATTATTTGATTTTATTTGTGTCCATGCATCGTCATATAATCTTTTAACTTCACTAGGGAAATCAGTATAAATTTCACATCTATCCATTATTTTTTTAGGCATGTATGCATTAGGATTATTTCTAATATTTTCTGGTTGTTCTGATCTTGCTTCTCTATTTGGAGTTGTATATCCTATTTCATCAGCTATTCTTAATGCACTTTTCTTATCACTTACGAAGTTTATAAACTTTTCAGCTCCTGAAACATTTTTAGCATTACTAGGTATGCATAAGCTGTCAATCCAAAAGTTTGCACCTTCCTTAGGTACTACATAAACTAAGTTAGGATTTTCATCTTGAAGATTTAATCCTTCTCCAGACCAAATCATATTTATAT
>JAVXDN010000054.1:0-5074 GCA_036658935.1 Bacilli bacterium
TTTAATACTTAATAGAAAGAGGATGTTACGAAAGCTCTGCTTTTGTACATCCTCTCTTTTTTATACTATACCACTTTATGGATTTGCAATATCTATTTCTATGGAATTATCCCAAAAATATTCTCTATATTTTCTAGCTTCTTCTCGTGTATCATATTCCCATATGGAAGGATCTTTATATGGAACTAAAAGTATTTTATCATTAACCTCTGATTTTAACATACTTATATCCTCTCCATCTTGTGTTTCAAAATCACCACTTCTATCAGTACTAGGTAAAATAATTTCATTTCTATTTGTATCTGTAAATGTAAATCCTATATCATTAAATTTAGAGTCATTTAACCCATCTTTAAGTAATTGAGTATTATATTTTACTATAATATCAATTGGAGATATCTTCACTTCCTTAATGTTATAAACATATCCATCACCTAAATCAATAGTTTCATTTATCTCTATAATATGTGTCTTATCCACTATATCTTTACCATTATCCTTAAATGTAAATCCCCAGTTCCCTTTTATCTCTCCAACTTTAGGACCACCTACACTTATATCTATATTATCATATTTAACTTTTACATCTAAATCTTTGTTTATATCTATATTTTTCATCTCTACTTGTTGTACCATATCAACTGTACCATTATCATTATAGAAACAATCTACATTAATCACATCATCTTTATTTACATATTCTCCATTAATATATATTTTGGGTTTAATCATCAAATCTCTTGATTCATTAATACTAGTAGCATCTACATTTATGTTTACAATTATCCACTCTTCCTTTATTAAAGCTTCATTTAATGTAATTTTTACGCCATTATCCTCACTTACTGTGCCAACTACATTTATATACTCATCATAAGCTATATTATTAGTAATCCCAAAGAAATAATCTATTTTATTACTAATTTCTTTAATAGCCCCTCTAACTACTGTACTATTAAGCATCATTACCCCTGTTATAATTAGTATTGCTACTGCAGCTGTAACTATTTTTTTACTTTTCCACCTATTAGGTCTAATCTTTGATATCAATCTTTTTTTCATTCTTTGCTTTTTTAATTCATCAAGTTCTATAACTTCATACTTATTAAAATCTATTTTTACTTCGTTTAACATTTCATAATCTTTACTCATAATCCCATCTCCCTAGTAATTAATAAATTCTTTAAACTTACTTTTTAATTTCTTACGCCCTCTTGATAATCTGTTGTATACTGTTGATTCATCAATTCCTAACTCTAGTGCTATTTCCCCT
Organism: Bacilli bacterium; assembly: GCA_036658935.1. Lineage (GTDB taxonomy): Bacteria > Bacillota_I > Bacilli_A > RF39 > UBA660 > JAVXDN01. Next base: position 1,274 of record JAVXDN010000054.1, read on the forward strand.
ATATACTTATCTTCAAAATACCGCTTTGTGAAAATTTCTCTGTCCCTATCTTTTAAGCAATATAACAATTCTATTACTTCCTCTTTTACCTCATTTTCCATAAGATTTTTATCGATAGATATTGGTTCTTCAATTTGAATAGATGAAATATCCTCTTCTTGGAGATATTTTAAATACTTTCGCTTATAATCTATAGATTTATATTGTGATATAGCTCCAATCCAATTTTTCAAACTATTCTTATCTCCACTAAAACTATCTATCTTATTCCAAATTGATAATAATATATCATCAATACATTCTTCTTGTCTGTCTTTAATATTAAACAAATGCTTTTTAACTATCGATGTTATTAGCCCACCATAATTATCAATTATTAGTTCTAATCCTTTTTCATTCTTCTTCTTTATAAAATCAATTATTTTTTCATCATCCATTATTATCCTCCTGTAAAAGCTTTTACACTTATTATTACGAGTTGCTTTATAATTTTCTATCATTTATTATAACTTTTAAATTTAATATAAAAATAACTAAGATTATATCTTCTTGAAATACAATCTTAGTTATTTTTAACTCTATCAAATAAAATCTTATTATTTTATGACAATACTTTATCTTTCTCTATTGAAAACATTAATCTTACTTTGAATAAATCCCCATCTATTTCTATTTTAAACGTTCCCCCTTGAAGTTCCACTAAGCTTTTAGCTATTGCAAGTCCAAGCCCTGACCCTTCTGTATGCCTTGATTTATCTCCTCGTTTAAAGCGCTCTATAACTTCTTCTTCTGTGAAATCTAATTGATATGCTGACATATTCTTCATTATGATTTGTACATTATCTTCATTTTTAATAACTTCTATATATACTCTTGAGTTTTCCATTGAGTATTTTAATATATTAGAAATTAAATTTTCAAATACTCTCCAAGTTTTCTTTCCATCTAAATATAGCTCTGCTTTTTCTTCTGGCCATTTATTAATGAACTCTAAAGAAGATGTTGATATTTTCTCTTGAAACTCTCCAAGTGTTTGCCTAAGCAGTGATGAAACATCTATATTTTCTTTTTGTATTTCCATGCTTCCACTTGATGCTTTAGATGCTTCAAAAAGATCTTCAATTAATACTTTTAACCTTTGAGCTTTTCCATCTAATACATTAATATATTTTTTTCTATCTTCTTCTTTTAAATTATCATTTTTTAATAAATCTACATAGCTTATAATTGAAGTTAATGGTGTTTTTAAATCATGAGAAACATTTGTTATAAGTTCACCTTTCAATTTTTCACTTTTAACAGCCTCTTCAACAGCTTTTCCAAAACCATCCTCTATATTTTTAATGTTAGATGCTATATCTTTAACTATAATTGGACCTCTAACATTAATATTTACATTATAATCACCATCTACTATTTTATCAGTGCTAATTTTCAATAAATTTAATCCCTTAGCAATATTTAATATATATATAATCATAATTATTGGATATATATATGAGAAAAAAGTTATAAAGAGCTTAACCGGTAGCCCTACTGACATTCCTCTATTCCAAATTAGCATTGATACATAAAATAATATTGTCATCACTATAGCTATTATTACTCTTATTTTTGTAGATTTAACTAAGAAACTATCTTTTATCAAATTTACAAACTTAGTTATTACTATTTTTAAGTTATAAAAAATACTTCTTTTCTTCATATTTTCATAATTTATTTTAGTAACACCTTTAGTTATAATTTCACTAATAAATTTATAACTAATTATTAATGCTATTATTTGGAATGGTACCCATGTCCATAGTAACCAGCTCATATACCGAACCATATTATAGTCAATTATAAAAGCATTATAAACCACTATCAATGGAGTAATTACTTTTATTTCTATAGGTAGAAAATCATAGCACTTATCTAAAAATTTACTATTAACTTTTTTTCTACCTATAAAAGCTAATACTAATGATACTAAAAATATTACGTTCATTATTGCTGTTATAGCCAAATTTTTATCGTATTCTGCTATTATTAAGTATTGTTCTTCTTGAATATCATATAACAAATCTCCCGGTGCTAAGTTTTTAGGTATTCTATAGTACCTATTATATTCTTTGTTATTTTCCCCTCCACCATACATACCACCTGCTATTGATTCTAACTCATCCGTTGATCCTATATCTACACCATTAACTTTATTTATATATTCATACTCTTCATTATTTACATCAACTATAAAATCTTCCGCTTTAGCCCCCGGTACATTAGTTATTACAAATCCACTCTCTGGGTTTTCACAATAAAATCCAATATTCCTATTATCCTTTACTAAAGCTTTTTTAATTTCATTAAATTCTCTCTCAAATTCCATCATAACTTGTTCTCTTATTTTTTCTTCTGAAACCATTATTCTAACTCTTGATTCTTCTATTAATCTTTCTGTTTCAGCCTTATTTATATTTTCATCAGCATTATATCTTTGACTTTCTATATATTCCTTACTTGCATTAAATAAGGGCTCTTGTTCTGATTTTATCTCTACTACTCTGCTTTCTACTAACTCTGGTCTAGGAGTTCCATCTTCACTAACATACTTATTTTTAAATGAAGTTTGCCTATCAAAATTAATTAAATAATTTCTGACCCTATCTATTTTATATATATTTTTTTCACCACTATTATATCTAGTATCCTTACTAAGCTGTATAGGTAATACAATAACCATTACTAATAGTAATATAATATTTAATATCCTAAGAATATTATTGTTTTTCAATTTTATATCCAATACCCCACACCACCTTTAAATATTTCGGTTCCTTTGGATTTATTTCAATTTTTTCTCTTATTCTTCTTATATGCACTGTTACAGTATCAACATTATAAGCAACCTCTTTCCAAACTCTTTCATAAATCTCTTCTATGGAAAAAACTCTACCTAGGTTCTCCATTAATAAAGTTAATATCTTAATTTCTAAAGATGTTAATTTAACCTGTTTTCCATCTACAAAAACTTCTTTTTCAGCTTTATTAAGTTGTAATCCACCTACTGTAATTATATTTAAATCAACTTTTGCCATTGATGAAAACATAGTATATCTTCTTAATTGAGATTTAACTCTTGCTATAAGTTCTAATGGATTAAAAGGTTTTGTAATATAATCATCTGCTCCAAGGTTTAAACCTAAAATTTTATCACTATCCTCAGATTTTGCTGAAAGCATTATTATTGGAATTTGTTTCTCTTTTCGTATTTCTATAGTTGCCCTTGTTCCATCAAGCTTTGGCATCATAATATCCATTATTATTAAATGAATTTCTTCACTTCTTATAATCTTTAAAGCCTCTATTCCATCAAAAGCTTTAAACACATTGTATCCCTCATTTAGCAAATATATTTCAATTGCTTCTGTAATCTCTTTATCATCATCTACTACTAGAATGTTAATCATATTAAATATCCCCCAAACCCTTCTATTTCTAGTATAATTCTACCATAAGTGACACTCCAAATCTATGATTTGGCTTAGTGGAACTTACTCACTCGAATGCATATGAGGAATATTTTCCTTAAATACTCCTATTAGTAATAAAACTCACCTCCAGTTTGTTAATATAATTTATCAATTCTGATGTTTATATTAATATCTTAACTAAATGAAATTAAGAAACTACTGTCAAAATTCTTAAGAATTCCTTACAGGAAATAGAAATAGCTAAATAAAAAAAAATGGAAAATATAACACCCCAGGGGTGTAATATTTTCCATTTAATACTTTTATCTTAGTTATTTCTAGTTGA
>JAVXDN010000055.1:0-4960 GCA_036658935.1 Bacilli bacterium
CCATAATAAATATAGTACTCTTAATATATCAGAAGATAAAACCTGGATAAAAGAAGGAATAAGAAATTATACAAAATTTAGATTTAGAGAAAAACTATATGAATACTATAATCTTGAAATAAAATATTTAGATGGATATTATAAAGATGAAGTTAAAACATACATAAAAGATGAATATTCAGCTAAAAACTTTTATAGATATGATAAAGATAATATTAAAAAAACTATAGTAATACCACCTAAAACACTTGTGAATGATGATAAAGACCTACCCCTTGTAAAAAAAGATTATAATGAACCAATCGCTATACTCGAATCCCCAACTAAAAATTCAAAAAATTATTTTTGGTATTATTTCACTATTTTCTTTATATTAACTGGCATAACTCTATCAGTTTTAGTAATAGTTTATAAAGAAATTAAAAAAAAGATAAAATTATGTCGAACGAAATAATATTCTAATATTGTCGAATGTGTATATAAATACACGTTTCTATTCTATATTTAATAGGCAGGTGAAAAGGATAATGAAAATAGACATGGAATTTATTAAGGGAATATTATTTGTAAGACTCAGTGGGAAGTTAAATAAAAAAACTGTATCATCTTTTAACGAAGATGTAATTCCTGTTGTTCTTAAACATGGATTAAAAAACGTAGTAGTAAATCTAGATAGACTAACAAACATTGATATAGAAGGAATAGATGCCTTAATTTCTCTTTCATCAATAGTAAATAAACTAAATGGAAAAACAAGTCTTTGTAGTCTTTCTGCTAGAGGAGTTAAAAAAGCTATATCTTCTTCAGAAGCTAGTAGTAGATTTTATGAAACTAGTGATGAATTAAGTGCTTTCTCGGTATTTGAAATATGAAAAAAGATATATTAGAATGTATAAATGATAATAAAAATATGATATTAAAGTTAGCAAGTAAATACTCAGGATATTATAATATTGAAGATCTTTATCAAGCTGGAGTAATAGGAGTAATAAATGCATATAAAAATTTTAAAGAAAATAAAAATGCAAAATTCTCAACATATGCTTACAGATATATTTTAGGTGAAATAATAGAATACATTAAAAATGATAGAACTATAAAAATAAGTAGTGATTATTTAAAAATATATAAAACTTATACAAAAACCAAAGAACTTCTTTCTCAAAAATTATCAAGAATTCCAAATAATAATGAAATAGCTTTATTTATGGAAATACCTTATATTGAATTAATTGATGTAATCTCTTCATGTGAATTTGTAATGAGTTTAGATAATGAAGTAATGGGAGAAGAAGACATATCTTTTCTTGGTCTATACGGAGAAGACAATAGAGAAAACATAGATAACAAAATATTAGTAAATAGTGCATTTGATTCATTAAATGAATTAGATCAAAAAATAATTGATTATAGATACTTTCAAGATTATACGCAAAGTGAAACAGCAAAATATTTAGGAATATCTCAAGTACAAGTATCTAGAAGAGAACAAAAAGCATTAACTCTTATGAAACATGATATCGCGTGTTAATGTATAAATTCATAATATTTCTTCCATAATAATATTGGTGGATAATATGAATATAAAAGAATATGAAAAACTAGTAAAATCTAAAAGTTATAAAGAAAATAAAATATTAAACATCTTTATAGCTTTTTTATGTGGTGGTTCCTTAGCTTTACTTTCCCAAATAACATCTTCATTATTAACTTATTTTTTTAAACTTCCTAGTAAAGACAGTCTTTTAATAACAACTTTAATAGTAATTATACTTTCCTCTTTTTTTACTGGCCTTGGTTTCTTTGATAAAATAGTAAGCTTTTCTAAAGCTGGTTTAATTATTCCTACAAGTGGCTTTGCCCACGCTATGACATCTTCCTCAATGGATTATAAACAAGAAGGATTTATAAAAGGAATAGGATCCTGTATGTTTAAATTAACTGGAAGTATTATACTTTATGGAATTTTCTTTGCATTTATATTTTCTTTGTTAAAGGGGATAATATCATGAATACATTTACTTATAAAAAAGTTTATATTACTTCTTCTTATACATTACTTTCTTCACTCGCTCATAAACCAATTATTTCTTCATATGTTGATAAAGTAGTAGATGACTATTATATGAAAAAAAAATCAGTAGAAGAAGCAGAGAGTGAATATCAAAATATTTGTATAAAAGAAATATTAAAAAAAAATAAATTAAAAGAAACTGATATTGATATACTTATATCTGGAGATTTACAAAATCAAATATCTTCTTCTGTATATTCAGCAAAAAACTTTGATATACCTCATATTGGAGTATATAGTGCATGCGCTTCATTCGCAGAAAGTATGTTAATAGGTGCATCTTTTATAGAATCAAACACAATAAAAAAAGCATTAATAGTATCATCTTCTCATAACCTAGTCGCTGAAAAACAATTTAGATTTCCAATAGAATATGGTTCTTTAAAGAAAAAAATAAATAGTTTTACTGTATCTGGTTCAGTTAGCACTCTTATGAGTAATACCAAATCTAATATAAAACTAGTCTCATCAACTATAGGAAAAGTAGTAGATATAGGTTACAAAGATACTAATAACTTTGGAGCATTAATGGCACCTTCAGCTTCTAAAACATTATATGAACACTTAAAAAACACAAAAACAAAAGTAGATGACTATGATTTAATATTAACAGGAGACTTAGGCGTATATGGAATATTAATACTTAAAGAATATTTTTATAAATTATATAATATTGAATTAAAAAATATAATAGATTGTGGTGCATATATATATAACTGTGTAGTTGGTTCTTCATTCTCAGGAGGAAGTGGTCCAATATGTTGGCCTCTTGTATTCTTTTCAAAATTTTCAAAATCAAAAAAATATAATAAAATATTAGTTATCGCTACAGGAGCACTTCACTCATCATCTAGTGCAAATAGAAAAGAAACACTTCCTTCTATTTCCCATGTTCTATCTTTGGAGGTAAATAAATGATATATTTTTATTCATTCTTAATATGTGGCATTATTTGTGCTATAGGTCAGATAATATTAGAAAACACGAAATTAACACCAGGACACTTAAATACAATATTTGTAATAATAGGTGTTATATTAGGTTTTTTAGGAATATATGATAACCTAATAACTTTATCTGGTACAGGCGCTACTCTTCCAATTACAAACTTCGGATATGTTTTATTCTCTGGAGCATATGAAGGATTTAAAACCTCAGGAATCTTAGGATTATTAAAAGGTATATTATCATCATCTTCTATTGTACTTTGTACTACAATAATATCTTCATTTATAGTTACATTAATTTTTAAACCAAAACACTAATTTGACAAAGAAAAATCTAAGTGATAAAATATAATAGAAATCGATGAAGAGAACATGATTATATATTTTATTTATAAAAAGAGAATTAGGAGAAGCTGAGAACCTAAATAAATAATTGTATAATTTCTATCTCTATAGAGAACAGCAAACTGTTCCGGTAATTAACCGTTAAATTAACAAGAGAAAAATAAAGGATGGTACCGTGCTTAAAGCACTCCTACAAAAGTACTATTCTTTTTATTTTAAAAAAAGAAAGGGAGAAAAGTTATGTTAGATATTAAATTTGTAAGAGAAAATCCAGATACAGTAAAGGAGAATATTAAAAAGAAATTCCAAGATAATAAATTACATTTAGTAGATGAAGTTATTACCCTAGATTCTAAAATAAGAGAATTAAAAGTAAAAGGGGATAACTTAAGACAAGAAAAAAATGAAACAAGCGAAAGTATTGGTATTCTTTTAAGAAATAAAGAAGTAGAAGCATCTAATTTAAAAAAAGAAAGAGTAGTAACTATTAATAAAGAACTTATAAATATAGAAGAAGAAGAAACAACTCTATCACAAGAATTAAGAGAAAAAATGTTAGTAATACCAAATATAATAGATGAATCTGTTCCAATAGGAAAAGATGATACCCAAAACAAAGAAATAGAAAAATTTGGAGAACCATATATCCCTCCATATGAAATACCATATCATGCAGATATATGTGCATCTCTTAATGGACTTGATAAAGATGCATCAGGAAGAACTAGTGGAAATGGTTTTTATTATTTAATGAATGATATCGCTAGACTTCATTCTGCATTACTTTCATATGCTAGAGACTTCATGATAGACAAAGGCTTCAATTATTGTATCCCTCCATTTATGATACATGGGGACGTAGTCGCTGGAGTTATGAGTTTTGAAGAAATGGATAACATGATGTATAAAATAGAAAATGAAGACTTATATTTAATTGGAACATCTGAACATTCAATGATAGGTAAGTTCAAAGGACAAACTTTAGATGAAAAAGAACTTCCAATCGCAATGACTTCATATTCTCCATGCTTTAGAAAAGAAGTAGGAGCACATGGAATAGAAGAAAGAGGAATATATAGAGTACATCAATTTGAAAAACAAGAAATGGTAGTACTATGTAAAAAAGAAGATGCAATCTCTTGGTATAATAAAATGTGGTCATACACTGTTGAATTCTTCAGAAGCCTAGATGTTCCAGTAAGAACTTTAGAATGTTGTAGTGGAGATTTAGCTGACTTAAAAGTAAAATCTTGTGATGTAGAAGCATGGTCTCCTAGACAACAAAAATACTTTGAAGTAGGAAGTTGTTCAACATTAGGGGATGCACAAGCTAGAAGACTAAATATAAAAGCTAAAAACAAAGAAGAAACATATTTAGTATCAACTCTTAATAATACAGTACTCGCAACTCCTAGAGGATTAATTGCAGTAATAGAAAATAATTATATGGAAGATGGAAGTATAAAAATACCTAAAGCATTAAGAAATTATATGGGTGGAAAAGAAATTATAACTAAATAAACATAAAAATATTAAATTAATTTTTAATATTTTTTTCATTAATTGACTGATAACTCATAATAAGATATAATTT
>JAVXDN010000056.1:0-4534 GCA_036658935.1 Bacilli bacterium
CTTTATACCCAAAAGATACTAATACTAATATTAAACTCATACTAAACTTAATAATAAACATTAGAAAGCTTCCAATATTAAAAAATAATATAAATATTGTTAGAGAACCTATAATACTTGATAATACAATCCTTTTTAAACTAGAATTTCTTTTAAGTACTAAACTAACGCTCATAAGAATTAAAAAATCAATAAAAAAATTTAAAAATAAAACTAGATCAACATATACTTTCATGGTAACCACCATATATAGTATATATTAAGATCTAGTAATTTTTTGTCGTATTAATACTTAAATTTTAATTTTTCTTCTTTTGTTTTATCAAGTAAATCTTGAGCTTCTTTTACTTTAAAAGCAAGTTTTCTAAGATTTGTATAATTTAATTCTTTATTTCTACCTACTAAATACGCTCTTATAAACTCATCACACGCAGATTCTAATCTCATTAAATATCCATATTCAATATACTCTCCATATTGTTCCTTAAACTTTTCTAAAAAAGGATATATATATGGATCTTTTTTAATTGCATCATCATGAAATATAGACCTTACGAAATAATTATCAATAGCGAGTTCTCTTGACTTAACTAAAAGAGTATTTGGGTTTAATAATTCTTTCATATCTGAATAAAGTAAAGGCAAAGTATATATTAATTTATTAGTATGATACGCTAGTCTTAATTCATTAGAAAATCTTAAATCATTTTGTACTTTAAAATCATATTCATTTTGATAATTAATTGTAATATCATCTATTTCTTTTAAAGATGAAGGCTCTCTTAACTTTTTATATCTAGAAAATAAAACACGAAGTACATCTATTTGTTCACTACTACAATGTACATCAGATAAGAAAGTATCTTGTTTTTCATCTTTATTGAATTTTTCAATAGAGGAAACGAATTCTTTAACTTCACTTTCAAACATAAACTCTCTAAAATATTCTTGTTTTTTAGCGACTAAATAATATCTTCTATATGTTTTTTTATCATTCATATATTAAGCCCCCTTAACTTGCGTACATTATAACATATTTATGATAATTAATCAAATTTAGTGTTAAAAAAAAGATTAAAGTTAACCTTTAATCTTTTAATATTAACAATTAATAAAGAGCATTTTTCCTATATTTAACAGTTGTAAATTGAATATCTTTAATCACTTCATATTTATCATCTGTATACCAAATAATAGCTTTAGAACTTCTAGTTACATCATCTATATGATCTACAGTTTTTTTATTATAAAGTTTAGCTTTAGAAACAGAATATACATCTTTCTTATTTTTTAAAGTTACGGTATATATCTTATTATCAGTAGTAAAAAGATACAATACATATTCTTCTTTTTCTTTTATTGTTTTTTGTAATACATCTTTTATTAAGAGTGCCTTCCCATCAAACTTAATAGGTTCGTTTTCATTATTAAAATATCCTTTACCTATTTCATCCAACCAAATATTTTGATTACTAAGCCATTCTCCAACATTAATATTTCTTAATTTAGGATTTAATTCCTCATATAATTTATATTTTATATCAGAATATTTTTCTGTAGCATAATCATAATCTCTATAATAATGCTTTAATTCATCATTTTCAGTTAAAGCATATAATGCTAATCCACCACAAGTAGATTGAACAGCAGACATTTCAACAAATAATTCTTTGATTTTATCTTTTACTTCATATTTAGTAAATCTAAAGGCTTCTTTACTCTCAGATTCTTTATACATATATAACTCTCCACTTTCAGTTAAAGCAAAAATTGTATCAAAAACATTACCATCACATCCATATATATTAGTTACATACTTTACCTTACCATTAATACCTTCAGCTTTAGTATTATTCTTAAATAATAATCCAGAAGAATTCACATAAACTACATCATTAAAGAAGAATGAACTAAATCCTTTACTTCTTTGCCATAAAAAACCATCATAATTCTTATAAACATTAAGTTTATTAAACTCTGGAGTATTTCCTTCTTTAGTATTAGTAGATGGAATAACTACATTATTAGGTGGTAATTTATTATCTTCTTTATTATTAGTGAAAGAAACAAACAACATAATAAATACTCCTATAATAACTAATATAATACATGCTACCACTATTAAAGCTTTATTTATTTTTATCTTTTTCATATTTATACTCTCCTATAATTAAATTATAATACATAAAAAAAACATATACAACATAAAAAAAACTTACTTAGAAGTTTCTTTTTCACATTCAGGACAAATAATTTGGCCTTTATGATCTACTAATAAAGAACCACATTTAGTACATAATTCTCCAGTAGGTTTATCCCATAAAGCATTTTTACATTTAGGATAATTAGAACATCCATAAAATACTTTACCTCTCCTTGTCTTTCTTTCTATTATTTTTCCTTCTCCACACTTAGGACAATCACATACTTCAACGATTACTTTTTCTTCTTTCTTAATATATTTACATTCAGGATATCCACTACAAGCTGTAAACTTACCATACTTACCAGTTCTTATAACTAAATCTTTACCACATAAAGGACAAACCTCTCCTGTACTTTCAGGTTCTTCTTTTTCCATAGAAGTAAAAGCATTCTCTACAAGAGGTTCAAACTCTTTATAAAATCTATCTAAAAGTTGATACCATACTTCTTCTCCTAAAGCTATTTTATCTAAATCATTTTCCATCCCTGCAGTATATTCTACATTTATAATATTACTAAAAAATTCTTGAAGTTTATCAGTAATAGTAATACCTGTCTTAGTTGGATGAAACTTCTTTTCTATAATTTCTATATAATCTCTCATCTTTAATATATCTATAATTTTAGCATAAGTACTTGGTCTTCCTACCCCAACTTTTTCTAACATCTTAATTAAAGAACCTTCAGTATATCTAGCTGGTGGTTCAGTAAAATGTTGAATCTTCTCTATAGCTTTGCTAACTATTACATCAGATTTATAACTAGAAAAATCAGGTAATATCTTATCTTCTGTATCCTCATATTGTCCATATACTTTTAAATAACCAGGAAACTTATATATTTGACCAGTCGCTATAAAATCATATCCATTGTTATCTAATGTTACAGTAGTCTTTAATACTTTAGCATCTGCCATTAAACTAGATAAACTTCTCACATAAATTAAATTATAAATCTTGTACTCCTCAAGTGTTAAATAAGGCTTCATATCTTCTGGAGTTCTATCTATACTAGTAGGTCTAATCGCTTCATGAGCATCTTGAACATTATCTTTCTTCTTCGCTTGTTTAGCAAAACCAATATATTCTTTTCCATACTTTCCAGATATAAAACGATAAGTATCTTTAATAAATACTTCAGAAAATCTAGTAGAATCAGTTCTCATATAAGATATAAGCCCTACTAGTCCTTCATCTGTCTTTATACCCTCATATAACTTCTGAGCTATTCTCATAGTCTTAGAAGCTGTATAACCTAGTCTATTAGAAGCCATTTGAGTAAGAGTACTTGTAGTAAAAGGAAACTTACTCTTTTTAGATATTTCTTTATCTACAGAATCTTTAATTTTAAAAGCATTAGATAACTTAGATAATATATCACTAGCTTCTACTTCATTGGATATAACTACCTTTTTACCTTTATACTTATCAAGCATAGCATCAAAATCAGTAAAATGAGCCTCTATACTCCAGTATTCTTGAGCATTAAATGCTTCTATTTCTCTTTCTCTATCAACTATTAATTTTAAAGCTACACTCTGTACTCTACCAGCTGACTTACCTTCAGTCTTATTTCTCATAAGCTTACTTAATCTAAAACCTATAATTCTATCTAAAATTCTTCTAGTTTCTTGAGAATGAACTAAATCATCATCTATCTTTCTAGGATGTTTAAAAGCTTCAACTATAGCATCTTTAGTAATTTCATTAAACACTACTCTTCCATAGTTTTCTTCTTTAATACCTAAAGCTTCTTTTAAATGCCAACTAATCGCTTCTCCTTCTCTATCAGGATCTGTCGCTAGAATAACATGATCAGCATTTAAAGCCTCTTTCTTAAGTTCTGATATTATCTTACTCTTTCCAGTAATCGCTTTATAATCAGGCTTAAAATTATCATTAACATCTACTCCAAAACCAAACTTACCAGAAGTAGCTAAATCTCTAATATGACCCTTACTAGAAGTAACCTTGTAATCCTTACCTAAATACTTTTCAATTGTTTTACTCTTACTTGGAGACTCCACAATAACTAAATTCTTCATAAACTTTTCTCCTTCTAACTATATTATACGACATAAAAAACTTATACACTTGTTTCTTTATACAATATTAGAGATATTAAAGATTATTGTCAAGTATAAATTATATTCATAAATATTATAATAAAAAACTAATAGAAATTATCAACTTTTAACTTTAACATTTCTATCAGGTTTTACTTTAACATTTATACTTTTTCTTTCTCTTGGCATATCTACTTTTATCTTCCCGTTTTTTGTCCTTACTTCTTTATGTGATGAATATCCGTTCTTCCTATTATTATTTTT
>JAVXDN010000057.1:0-4496 GCA_036658935.1 Bacilli bacterium
AAACGAGTTAGAAATGGCAGGTATATACATAGAATCTAAAACAGGAAAGTATGGAGGTTATAGAATAAATATAGACGATAATAAATATATAGATTTTATTAAGAAAGTATAAAAAAGTCTTGATTAAATTTGAACTTTAACATGAGATGTATTTAAATTTAATAGATATTTTAAGTGTTATAAACATTAAAATAGTTATAAACAACAACATTAGATGTGCATAGATATCTATGTAAAAAAATTAATAAAAATGTTATAATATAGAAAAAGAGGTGTTTAAATGAAAGTATATGAACTATCGTTAAAAGTATTTTTACTAAAAGATATAACGTTCCATGAATCACAAAGTAAAATTTCAGAATTAATAGATCAAACATTAGTAAAGGAAGAGAAATTTCTAGATATACATAATAAAAATATGTATAAAAATTATTGCTTTAATTCATTTTATCCACTAGAAAAATATGGAGTCTACAAAGCTGGTAATATATACACTGTAAAGATAAGAACAATAGATAAAGATATAGGTAACTATCTTAATGATAAGTTAGCAAACGAGTATACAAATTCTATAAAAGGATTAACTACAGAAGTTTATATAATTCCTAAGAAATTTATAGAAAAAATATATACAATAACACCATTAATTATTAAGAGTAATGAGGGGTATTGGAAAAATTCTTTAACGTTTGAAGGTTTTGAAAAAAGGTTGAAAGAAAATCTTATTAAGAAGTATAACTGTATTAATGATACAAAAATAAATGAAGATTTTCAATTATATACAGCTATTGAGTTAAATAATAGAATGCCAATAGCATGTCCTTATAAGGGAAAGAAGTTACTTGGTGATAAAGTTAATTTAGTTATTGCAGATGATGAAATGGCACAAAATTTAGCTTATATGAGCTTAGGGGTTGCCTTAGGAGAGATTAACGCAAGAGGTTATGGGTTTGTTAATTATAAATACCTATAAGGAGGTGTAAGTATGCTAAGTCAAGCAATAGAAACATTTAAGAAAATGTATGAAGAGGATGGAGAATCATTAATTACAGATTCATATATGCCGGCTGATGGAGAATATTTAGTTATTGCTGAAGTAGATAATGAATTAAAAGAACTTGGAAGAATACCAATTAAAATGGATAAAAAAACTAAAGAAATAGATAGAACATATGATAACTTTGATTTTATATCTGAGGCTGATTATATAAGCAAGTTAATAGATATGAATAAACCAATAGATGGTAAAAAAATAATTCAGAGTAATAATTATTTAAGCTTCATAGTTAAGAAAGAAAGTGTTATAAATGGTAAATTAACTAATGAGATAATAGATAATTATTATGAAATACTTGAAAATCCATCAAAGAAGTACACAAAGAAGAAAGCTAGACAACTATATTTAGATGTTGAAGAAAAAAATGGTAAGGTTGATATTAAAAGATTGAATAAGATAAAATCATGGATAAAGGTAAATATATTTACCTTAGTTCCAAAGGAAAGTACAGATAAAGGTTATTTGAAAATATTTTTCCTTTGTGATTTAAAAGAGTATAAAAAGGAAAGTGAAAAGTATTTATTACCTAATATATATAATAATACAGATTTTAATATTAATATAAATGGAATTACTTACGGATTACCCAATAATAATATGGGGCTTAATGCAAAAAAGCCGTATTTAGAAAATAAAACTAGAAAAAATACAAGTCCATATTTAATAAATAAGGAAGAGGTATTATTACAAAAGAGTTTTTTTGACTATTTAATGAACCAAGCCTCAATTGGAAAATCAAATGTATACATTAATAATGAAAAAATTAAATCCTGTAAAAATGGAGAATTACTTGATAGTGATTTTACAGGGATTTATTTAAGGATACAAAAAGGAAAAGAGTTAGAAATTCATGATATGGATACAGTAACTGGATATAAGGCTAAAGTTAAGCCATTATATTTTGAGCATGTTTTAGATATGGATATAAATAGTTTAAAACAAACGTATCAAGATATAAATAGGCTAGAAGGTATTCAATCATTAGTAAATGAAGTGTTTTTTAGTAGAATGTTGATTTCTAATTATTTTACTGAAGCAAAAGATATAAAGATAACAGATACTAATTTAAAGAGAAATATATTATTAGCAAGAAATTCATTGTTTACATGGTTTTATAAAGGTTCAAGTGCAACGGTTTGGAAATCATTAGATACAATATCCTTAAGTTTAACGAAGGGTTCAATATTAAATGAATATTATAAAGTGGCAATAGAGAGATTTAATTTAAGAGTAGCATTAAAGATATATTTTGAAGGAGGAGAAAAAATGGCAGATATTTTAGAAGCAGTAAAGAATGGGTTAAGAGAAAAAATATCAAAAGAAGAAACTAAAAGTATAACTAGTGATAGGGAGTACTTCTTCGCAGTAGGACAAATAACTAGATTCTTTATAGATAAGAGCAAGGGGAAAAAGAAGCCACAATCACTTATAAATCCAATAATTAATGCAAAGAGTGATGAGCGGTTAAAGGAACAATTATCAAGGTTATATAAAAAGTATAATTATGATATAGAATCAGGTAGAAGATTTAATAATATGTTTGCCATGATAAAGTCGTATGAACCAGAAGGTAAAATAGATGAGGATTTAATTATTGCAGGATATTTACACAGTGGATTAATATTTGAAAAATCAAAAAAGGATGGTGCAAGTAATGAATAAAAGAGTTTATGGAATTTTAGGAATAGTATCAAGAATGAGCAATTGGAATGCAGATTTTACAGGATATCCAAAAACAACTTCTTCAGGAGATGTTTTTGGTAGTGATAAGGCTTTAAAATATCCAATAAAAAAAATGTGGAATGATAAGGGTGATAAGGTTTTATATATAAAATCAATGAAATTATCAGAAGATAAAAAAGGTGAAGTTAATTTAGTACCAAGATCATTAAAAGAAAGATATGAATTCCTATTTAATGAAGCAGATTTAAAGAAAAATAAGGATTGTAAAGTAGTTGTATCTAATTTGTTTAAGGCTACAGATGTAAAAAACTTTGGAGCAACTTTTGCAGAAGAAGGAAACAATATATCTATAACAGGGGCAGTTCAAATAGGTCAAGGATTTAATAAATATGATGATTCAAGAGCTGAAGAACAACAAATATTATCGCCGTTTAGGGATGGATCTGAAAAGAAAAAGAAAGATGATGATGATGAAGCTAAAAATTCAACTTTAGGTACAAAAATAGTTAGTGATGAAGCACACTATTTCTATCCATTTAGTATTAATTCACAGTGTTATGATGAGTTTGTAACAATGGGACTTACTGAAGGATATACAGAAAGTGATTATAAAAATTTCAAAGAAACATCTTTAGTATCAGCAACATCATATGCAACTAATGCTAAAATTGGATGTGAAAATGAATTTGCATTATTCGTTGAAACTGAAAAGGACTTATACCTACCAGACCTTTCAAGATATATAGTTTTCGAAAAAGGAGAAGAGAAAAATACAATTTTATTAAATTGTGGAGATTTATTAAATAAATTTGAAGATAGAATATTATCAGTAGAAATTTATTATAATTCATATACAACTAAAATTAATACAGATATAAATAACTTTAAGAGCTTTAATATATTTACAAAAGAAGAGGTATAAAAAATGGAAGCTATTAAATTTACTTTAAGTGGTAATACGGCCTTTCTAAAGAAACCAGATGTTAATAGTTATTATTATTTTACTTATGGCTGCATTCATAAGGTAGCACTGCTTGGTATATTAGGAGCAATTAGTGGGTATGATGGATATAATCAGATGAAAAAAGAAGATGTTTATCCAGAGTTCTATGAAAAGTTAAAGGATATAAAAATTGGAATTGTACCTAGAAATCCTAAGGGATATATAAGTAAAAAAGTTCAAGTGTTTAATAATTCTGTTGGATATGCTTCAAAGGAGCAAGGTGGAAATTTAATAATAAAGGAACAATGGCTTGAAAATCCTAAATGGGATATATATTTATTAGTTCAGAATGAAGTTGAGCATGAACTAGCTAGAAGATTAATAAATTTTGAATTTAAGTACATACCATACTTAGGTAAAAATGATCATATTGCGAATATAGAGAGTGTTGAGATAGTTAAGAATATAGAAATAATAAATGATGCAACAGTTGTAAATAGTATTTTTAATAAGAGTAACTTTAATTTGGATGATGATGATGATGATGAGTTTGAAGACTTTGATGAAGGTGTTGAACCAATATGGAAATATGAAGAAAAGTTACCTGTTAGATTAGAAGAAGTTACGAATAAATATGAATTAGAGAGCTTTAGAGCTACTAATAGTAAGCTAAAGCCTGTTAAAGAATCATTAGTGTATAGAATAGAAAACAAAAATATATATTTTATTTAAAAAAGGAGGGGTGACCCTCCTTTAATAATAAGTAAGGAGTGGAAAATGTATTTTAATAAAGATGGAAAATTTGAATTTAGT
>JAVXDN010000058.1:0-4464 GCA_036658935.1 Bacilli bacterium
AATTTTTAATATTTTTTTCATTAATTGACTGATAACTCATAATAAGATATAATTTATATATTGAATATAGAGGTGTTTAATCATGGGATTATTCTTTAAAAAGAAAAAAGCAAATAATGAAGATGTTAATTCTAAAAATATAGAAATACTTGATTTAGATGACTCATCTAAATCAAAAGATAAAGTAGTAAATACATTAGAAGAAAGAAAAAACAACAGAATAATTCTACTTTCTGTAGGAATTATATTATTATTTGTACTTCTTTTACCTAGTATAGTAAAAATATTTAAAAAAGATTCATTAAATAATTATGGAAGTGGAACAAGTAACGAAAACACAAACTCTTCAGGATATTGTATCATAGGCTCTAAAGATGCTTCAATGAATACTAAAAACATTCAATTTTATAATTTTAATAAAACATCAGATAATAATATATCCTTTAGCTATAGATCTTCTTCTATAATTACAGACTATAAATCTCTAGGACTATATTTTGAACTATATAATAAAGAAAACCAACTTATATTTAGAACAGCATTTAATCCAACTGAAAAAATACAAAAAAACATTGTCTATAGCTATAACATTAAAGTAAATGATTTACTTTATAAAGAAGCTGTATCATCTTCTATTTCTTCATTAACCAAACTAAAATCTTCTCCAGATGAATATTTATTATGTTCTAAAACAACAACTGATGAATCATTTAAACTAGTAGAAGAAAATGAATATGGATTTTATAAAACAGCATTAGTAATATATAACTCTTCATCTGTTGCATTTCCTTTACCTACAACAACTGAAGAAAATAAAGACAAATATAATACTATATTTAAAACAAATTATAATGATTTAAAGAAAAGTAACATAACAGATATAAGAGTAGAAAATAATAAACTAATATATAGTATAGACTTATTAAAAATAGATTTACTAAATAGTAATTATAAGCTATTATATAACTTAGCATCTGCAAAAAGAACTATTAAAATAGAAGAAGAAGCTAAAGGCTGGAGTTGTGAATAATGGATAAATTTTTAATTGGAGAATTCGAAGGACCACTAGATTTATTACTTCATTTAATAAAACAATCTAAAATGGATATATATGAAATTAAAATAGAAGAAATAACAAAAAAGTATCTAGAATACATAACTAAAATGGAAAGTATGAATTTAGATATCGCTAGTGAATATCTTGTATATGCCTCTGAATTAATAGAATTAAAATCACGTTCACTTTTACCTAAAACATTAATTGAAAATGATGAAGAAGAAATTAATCCTGAAGATGAATTAAGAAATAGACTACTTGAATATAAGAAATATAAAGAAGCTAGTAGTGAGTTTAAAACATTAAGAGAAAAAAGGACTAATTATTATACAAAAGAAACAGAGAATATTTCTGAATATATAGAAGAACCAATAAATACTGAATCAGATGTAACATTAAATGATTTACTAGATGCATTTAAAAATCTATTAGAAAGAAACTCATATAAAGTCCCACTAACTACAAAAATAACTACAAAAGAGCTATCAGTAAATGATAGAACAATATCAATAAGAAAATTATTAGAAAAAACAAAAAAAATAGAATTCACAAAATTATTTGATAAACTTACTAAACCATATGTAGTAGTAACGTTCTTATCAATATTAGAAATGGCAAAAAATAACGAAATTGAATTATCTCAAGATAAGAATTTCTCAACAATATATCTAGAAAGAGTTGATGCATAATGAATTTAACAGCAGTATTAGAAGGAATATTATTTGTAGTAGGTGAGGAAGGTATCTCATTAAAAGAACTTACAAAAGTAATGGAAATAGATGAAGCAACTGCATTAAAACTACTTACTGAATTAAGACGTGAATATTCTAGTGATAATAGAGGAATTAGAATATCTTTTTTAGGAAATACATTTAAACTAACTACAAAAATAGAACACAAAGAATATTATTCAAAATTAATAACAGATTCAAAAGTATTTACTCTTAGTAACGCTGCACTTGAAACGCTAGCAATCATTTGTTATAACGAACCAATTACAAGATCAAAGATAGATGAAATAAGAGGAGTTTATTCTTCTCAAATAGTAAGAAAACTTCTAGCTAGAAACTTTATAAAAGAATGTGGAAAAGCAAATACGTTAGGTAAACCAACTCTATATAAAACTACTAATGAATTTCTTGATTTTTTTGGACTCGCTACTAAAAATGATTTACCAAAACTAGAAACAAAAGAACAAACAAATGAAGAAGAAATGGATTTATATAAATCTAGATATAAAGAAGAATAAACTGATAAAATATCATAAAAAAAATTAATATACTTATTTAATTGGAGGAATAAAAATGAATAAAGACAGTGAAGAAATAAAGAATAAACTCAGTGAATTGATGTCTAGGCTATCAGTTTTAAGTACATCTCTTGATGATACTAACAAAGAAATTAATTTAATAAAAGATAAATTAAAAAATTATCCACAACCAAATAAAATAATTAAATGGAGAGTTTATAGAAAATATAAAAATGCATGTGTTTCAGGAATAAAATATTATTCACAAATATATGATGAAGCATTAAAAGAATATAAAGCTATAGATAAAGAAGTTGAATTATTAGAAATAGATGAAGAAAATTTATTATCAAAAAAACAATTAAAATTAAAAAGACATAGAAAATAAATAAAACTTAGTAATTCATTACTAAGTTTTATTTGTATAATCTTTCGAATTTTCTTCTTCTTTCTCTCTTAGTATGTTATAATTACTAAGCCAATAAAAAGAGATAAAAAAGAATAAGAGGAAATTATGAAATTTGAAGACTTTGGATTTGATGAATCCATAAATAAAGCATTAATAGATAGTGGATATAAAATCCCTACGCCTGTACAAGAACAAGCTATTCCAGCAATATTAAAAGGAAGAGATTTATTAGGATGTGCACAAACTGGTACAGGTAAGACCGCAGCATTCGCTCTTCCAATAATAAATGGACTAGTTAAAGACAAAGAAGGAATACAACCAAAACCAATAAAAGCTTTAATACTAACACCAACAAGAGAACTAGCTATACAAATAAGAGATTCATTTAGAGAGTATTCTAAATACACAGATATAAAATGTAGTGTAATATTTGGTGGAGTTAATCAAAAATCTCAAGTAGAAGTATTAAAAAAAGGAGTAGATATATTAGTTGCAACTCCAGGAAGACTACTTGATTTAATAAATCAAAAATATGTAAAACTTAATAACATAAAATACTTAGTATTAGATGAAGCTGATACTATGTTAGATATGGGATTCTTACATGATGTTAAAAAAATAGTATCAGGGATTAAGGAAGATAGACAAACATTATTATTTTCTGCAACAATGCCTAAAAGTATAGAAGAACTTTCTTCAACATTTTTAAAAAATCCAGTAACAGTAAAAGTTGCTATAGTATCTTCTACAGTAGATAAAATAGAACAATCACTTTATTATGTAGATAAAAATAATAAGCCTGATTTATTAATAGAATTATTAAAAAAAGAAAATGTTCACTCAGCATTAGTGTTTAGTAGAACAAAGCATGGCGCTAATAAATTAGGTGTAATTCTTGAAAAAGCAGGAATAACTTGCGGAGTAATTCATGGAAATAAATCTCAAAACGCAAGAGTAGAAGCATTAAAACAATTTAAAGATGGAACTACTAAAATATTAATAGCAACAGATATAGCTGCAAGAGGAATAGATATACATGATTTATCTCATGTTTTTAACTATGAACTTCCAGATAAAGCAGAAACTTATGTACATAGAATAGGAAGAACAGGTAGAGCAGGACTAGAAGGAAAAGCTATTTCTTTATGCAATATAGATGAAAAAGAAATGGTAAAAGAAATAGAAAAATTAATAAAAATAACTATCCCAGTAGTAGAAAATCATAACTATCCGATGGTAATATTTACTTTAACTCCTAAAAAAGGACAAAATCAAAACAATAGAAGTAAGAAAAATACAGTATCATCAT
The DNA here is from genome assembly GCA_036658935.1 of Bacilli bacterium. Classification (GTDB taxonomy): domain Bacteria; phylum Bacillota_I; class Bacilli_A; order RF39; family UBA660; genus JAVXDN01. The sequence continues at coordinate 4,025 of JAVXDN010000058.1, forward strand.
CTCACAATAAGAAACCAACTAGTAACTCAAACTTTTATGGATCTAAAGATACTAAGAAATACACAAAATTTAGTAATCAAAATAACAGAGGAAACTTTCATAGAACTAAAAGAGGAAATTAATTATTAAAATTAAAGTAAAGTTATAAAACTTAAATAACAAGCGTAAACAAAAGTGTACAATAATTATTGTACACTTTTGTTTTATATTTTATAAATATACTCTTATTTAAAAGGAACATAACATATAAATATTACTTATTTTTAATCTCAAGCCTTTTTTTCTCTTTTTCAAGTTCTTTTATACTTTTTTCAGGTGTAGGTAAATCTTCGTCATTGTTCCACCTGACTTTTTAATTGTTTTTCTTATTTCTTTACCTACTAAATTATGAGTTTTCCTTGCATTGGATTCACCTTTGATTTGTTCATTTTGAATTTTTT
>JAVXDN010000059.1:0-4392 GCA_036658935.1 Bacilli bacterium
ATTAGCTAAAGTACCACTTCTTTTTATTGGTGGTAAACATTTGTTTGAATCATTTGATGATTGATTTTCTACCTTTACGTGTGCTGTAAGTGATACTCCTGAGTTTCCTATTAATAAATTACTTTGATCTTCAGTAGATGAATAACTTAACCATATAATTAAACTATAAGTTTTAGTAACGTTTTTAGATAAACTCTCTTCTAATAATACTATTTGGTCTCCACTAGCTGCTCCACTAAAATGACCACTAGTTATTACAGTACTTCCTTCAACTATTTCCCATTTTAGAGAATTAACTGCAAATTTAGATTGTATGTTATCTATAACTAAACTTAATTTATAACAAGAGTCTAATTTAGCATTCGCTTTATGTCCTAATGTAAAAGTATTTTTATATCCTTGTGTTAATACATTCGAATCAAGTATTGGTTTCCCTAATGTTACATTAATATTAGCACTTTCACTAAATTCTACATTAAGTGATCCAATAGTAATAGTATTCATTTTCCCTGTTCCACTTATTACTCCCGTAAAATAAGCATAAGTAAATCCTCCTAAAGTAAGAAGTAATAAAGTACTTACTATACTTACAATAATTATAGTTCTTTTCTTATTCATAATGTTTCTCCTATCTATGTCTTTATTATAATATAAAAGACAAAAAAAAGATATCAAAAATTTGATATCTTAAGTTTCTACATCTATTAATTCTAAAAGCTTTATAAACATTCTTATGAATACACTTTCTAAGCCTTTATATTTTAATTTTCTTATACTTATTCTTTTTAATCTTATTTCTTCATCACTAAATATTATATTAGCGATATTTTCTTTTAATTTAGTTTCTATTCCTAAGTCATTTATTATACTATCTATATCTTCATTTATTAATCTAGAAGATTCTATTTCTAAAGTTTTTCCTTTTATTATTACACTTAATTTACTAGTAGAAGGTACATCTTTTATATTTACTTTAAAGTTCTCTTTATCATATATTCCTTTATACTCAGGAATATTAGAATCCACTTTAACTTCTACACTTTCTACGTTCTTTGTATTTCTAAAGTTAATTGTGTAATCTCGAAGGTTTGGAATTATATTAGATTTTCCTTCTATAGGGATTATATTTAATATATATTCATTTTCTTTATATATATATTCTATAGATGTTTTTATATAATATCCATTTTTATAATTTTTTGTTTCTCCATCATCTTCATACAATATATAAGTGTTACTTTTACCAGGGAATACTTCTATTTCCATATTATTAGAAGATTCAGTATTAAATAAATCATTATTGTTTAATATATTTTTTGGTATTATTGCGCCAGAAGATACAAATACAGGATAGTCTTCATCTTTATAGAATGTTACATATCTTTTATTTCCATTATATTTTTTTCCTGTTTTAAAGTCATACCAAATTCCATCTGGTAAGAATAAGTTATGTACTACTCTATTCATTATTTTATCTTTTGGAGTAGTTATCGGACTTACAAATATTTCTCTACCAAAGTAATATTCATTTTTATATAGAGGTTCATCATATATAAGAGGATATGTATAATATACAGGAGTTATTAATGGTAATCCTTTTGTACTATAGTTATATGCCTCTGTATATATATAAGGGATTAATTTATGTCTTAGTCTTATATAGTCTTTTACTATACCTAATGTTTTTATATCCCATCTCCAAGGTTCTTTTTTATAATAATGTCCTTTATCTGAAGTAAAACGGAATATTGGACTATATACTCCTAACATTACATATCTTATATATAATTCACTATCTTCTATTCCTCCACTAAATCCTCCTATGTCATGACTCCACCAAGAAAGTCCCATATTAGATGATGTTAAGTTTATATAAGGTAGTGTTTTTAATGTTTTCCATGATCCTTCTGTATATCCTGAATATAATACTGCTGCCCTATGACTAGCGATTCCATAATTACGAGTTAAAACAAGTCCTCTTTTATTTTCAAATGTATTTAATATAGAAGTAGTTTCTATATACTCTTTTACTTTATCTACACTTGTTTTATTATCTAACCATATTCCATCTATTCCTTGCATTAAGACGTTCTTAATGAGAAGAGAGGTAAATATTTTTAAATGAAGAGAAGAATATACGTTAAGTGGTATTTCTTTTTCCTCTTCTATGTTTAAAGATTTTTTTATGTTTGGATACATTATATCTGTATTATATACTGAAGAAGATGTATCAAGTGAAGCGACTAAATGAAGTTTATCTTGTTTTATATTGTTTATGAAAAAGTCTTTATTTTTAAATAAGTCTTTATTAAATGTATATCCTCCAGATATATATTTATTATTTATAGTTGTTTTATGCCAAGAGGAATTAAGTAATAATATAGAGAAAGGAATATTATTATTTTTAAATTCTTTTATAATATTTAAGTAATCATTAGATGTATATTCTTCACTCTTACTCCACCATACTCCTAGAGCATATCTAGGAAGAAGTTCTGGGTATCCAGTTAGAGAATAATAACTTTCAAGACATGATTTAAAATCATTTTTATATATAAATAAATATATATCAGTTTCTTCATTTATATTTTTTATTATATTATTATCTTTATCATATATTGGTGAAGAAGAATCATCAATTGAAGCATATCCATCAAATGAATATAATCCTTTTTTTAAATTTATCTTTTTATCTTCTAAGCTATAGGGGGAAGAAAGTAAGTTTCTTACCTCAGGAGAAGATACATACCATATCTTATCAGTTCCTTTAATAGTTACTCTAAGATTAGAGTCAGGTAATAAATCACTTGATTTAAATGGTTTTTCTTTAGAATATTCTATTATATATGAAGATGTTTCTATATTTAAAAACTTATCATCTTCTTTTATTACTGTTTCTACTTTTTCACTAAAACATCTATTATTTACAAGAAGTGTTTTATTATCTAAAAATATGCCTGTTTTTGAATATTCAAAGCGTATTAAAACATCAGATAATAAGCTTATCCTATAGTATGCACCTGTATATATATTTTCTTTTAAGGGTATACCTGCTTCACTCATATTTATTCCTTCTTATTCTAATGTTTATTTTATCATATAATTATTTTATTTTAAAGGATGAGTTAATAAATTTATGAACTGTACTAAAACATCAAAAAATGCAATTCAGTACAGTACACTGTACTGAATTTGATATCAGAAGTTTAAGCAATAAATATTTTTATATATCATATTTAAACTTAACAAATGAAGATAATACATTTGATATTAATCCTATTATAATTATTACTATTAAGTTAAATTGAAATACTATAAATAAAAATAATATTAGTACTCTTATTAATGATGATGCTCCTTCTATAAATAATGTATATGATATCTTGTCAAATCTTTCTCCTAATATATATTTAGCTCTTAATATAATAGTGTCTTCTAAGACTAAGAACACTCCTTCAAGGAATACAATTATTATATAAATTATATTAGATTTTATTATTAGTTTTAATATCCAAGTAATACTTAGAAGTATTGAAATAAGAGATAAATAATCTTTTTTTGTTTTTTTTAATATTTTAGATAATATATAAATATATATTATACATGATATGTTTGTAATTATAGAAAGTATACCAATATATTCAAAGTTTGAGGATATATTTAAAAATATATACAATGGGAATAAAGTAAAAGAGATGAATTTTATTTCACTAAGGAATAAGAAAAGATAGTTTCTTTTAGGGAATAATTCATATACTTGTCTTATATCTATAGATGTAGTTTTTATTTCTTCATGTATTAAAAATAAAGGTATAAGTGAAAGTAAAGAGAAGATACTAATTATAATTAATAGTATATTATATCCTAGGTGATTTAGTACATATGCACCTATAAACGAAGATATAAGTAAGCCAAATGTATTATATATCATTATAGAAAATGATGAGGAAGTTGTGTCTTTAGTATCAATAAGTGATAATGCGTACGTATGTCTTCCTACCCAATAAAGGATAAGATAAGATGAACTTAAAAAAGATAATATTAGAAGATATGAAGAAGATAATTCTATGTTTTTTAAATATATGAAGTTTAATATAAATAAAAAAGAAGATAAGAGAAGAAGATATTTTATATTTATTAGTTTTAATAGTTTAGATATTATTCTTATAAATATAAAAGTTAAGAAGTATTTTAGAAGAAGAAAAACTAATATACTTTTTATGGAAAATCCATTTTTATATAACAAAAGAGGGACAAATACTTCTATTAATCCTTTTGTAAAAGAAGAAAATAATATAAATAAATTATATTTTTTTATTGATTTCATTTAATTTTTTTTATTTTAATATTATTTATAGTATCAAGTAGTTTTAATATGTCTTTATTCATAGA
>JAVXDN010000060.1:0-4307 GCA_036658935.1 Bacilli bacterium
ATAGATATGATTGATATAAGTAGCATATTTTCAAATTTAATAGATAATGCAATAGAAGCATGTAAAAAAATTAATGATAATAATAGGGAAAGATATATAACCATAAAAAGTACCTTTATAAATGGTTATTTGGTAGTAAGATGTGAGAATAGCAAGATTAATAAAATATTATTTAAAGATAATAAGATTTTAACTTCTAAAAATGATAAATTCATTCATGGAATAGGTATTGAAAGTATAAAATCTTCGGTAAAAAAATATAATGGAGAATTAAAAGTGAAGAATTATGAGTTAAAGTTTATAGCTAATATTTATTTCCCAATTGAATAAAAAATTAATATGCATATAATTAGCTATTAACATGCTAGTTGTCGGCAAAAAAATACTAGTTGTCGGACTTATATTGAATAAAATTTTTTAAAATGTTACCTTTTATACAAAGAAGGTAGCATTTTTTATATGAAGTTTTATATGAAGAATTAATACAAGAAAGAGAGGTAAAGTTTTGGTTACATTTAAATTAGCAATAGCTTATATGAAAAAACAAAAGGGGAAAACAACAGCACTATTATCATGTATTGCACTTTCAGTGACACTTATCTTTTCAATGCTTGTAATTCGTGATTCAGGATATGATTCTCAAATTCAAGAAGCAAAAGATTTACACGGTGATTATCAAGTATGGTTTCAAGGCATTGATATAGATAAGGTCAATCAATTAGAAAATGATAGTGAAGTAAAAGAATCTAGTAAAGTTAAATATTTAAGTGAAGCTGTAAATAAAGAAAGTGGTGTTAAAGTTAATGTAAATTCTTTTGATATAGATTTTATAGAATCACTTAACTATAAAATGATAGGAAGAGAGCCATTAAAAGATGGAGAAATAGTTATAGAAAAAGAAGCTGTTAATCAAATGGGGATAAGCGACCCATTGAATAAGAATATTGATTTAATGTTAATTAATAAGTATCTAGATGGTAATGGTGCTAATCAAATAAATAGTACAAATAAAACTTTTAAAATTGTTGGTTTAATTGAAAAACCAGATAGATATTACAGTTCAGCATCTAACTCTATAGGAGGATTTAATGCTCAAGCATATGTATATGAACAAATAAATTACCCAATAAAAACTGAAAATACATATAAGGGAACTATATTCCTTAAAAATGAAAAAAATATTACTAAGTTTTTAAATAATAAGCAAAAAGAACTAAATCTTAGTTATGATTATTTGCGTGAAAACGATGAGGTTAGTACTGCGAAATTATTTAAAAATGCATCTATTAACAATATAGAAAATATTAAAAAGACAATTCTTTTAGTTATTGTTTCCAGTCTTGTAATATACAATATTTTTAACATTATACTAAAAGATATGATAATACAGATAGGACTTATGAGAGCTATTGGAATGTCAAAGAATAAAATTAAGCTTATGTTTACTAATCTAAGTCTTATTTATATAGTTTTAGGAACATTAATTGGTATAGTGTGTGGGACAATCGTATCATACATAGGTGTAAGATTAGTATATGGATATAGCACTACTTTAACAATAAGTAAAATAAGCATAATTTACTCTTTTATAGTTTCTATGTTAGCAGTATCAATAAGTAGTTTTATAGTAATTAAAAAAGCGATAAAAATATCTATAATAGACTCTATAAAAAGTAGTGAAAAGTATGAAAAAAAGTCAAAAGCTAGGAAAGTAAAAATAAATAAAACACATAAAAGTATAATTAGAAGTATTGCAAGTAGGAATGTATGGAGAAATAAATCTAGAACTATCATATCTATGATTGCAATTACTATGGTTAGTTCAATGTTTATTCTTAACTTTGGTATTAAAAGTCATCTAAAAGATAATATAGAGGAGGGGATAACAGGTGGAATTTGGGGAATGTCATATGGTAGTGTAGATAAAGCTGTAGGTGGTAGTTTAAATGGCACAGATAGTTTATTTTACAAACTAGATAAGAATATGATAGAAAAAATAAATAATATAGATGGAGTTGAAAGTATAGAGCCTAATTTCTTCAGTTTAGATGGATATATTTTATTATCTAAAGATAAAATATCTAAAGCTTATCAAGATGAATTAAACAGAAGAAATGAACTATTTCAAGAAAAACATAACAATGAATATCCACTTCTTATAAGAGGGTATAGTGATGAGTTATTAAAGAGTAGAGAGTCTTTTATTGAAGATGGAGAAAACTTAATAAATACAAAAGAAGGACAGTATAAAAAAGTTATGCTAGTAAACAACACTAACTCTCAAGTTACACATTCATTTGAAGCGAAGATTATCCAAAATGCAAAAGTTGGAGATATCATAGATATTAAAATACCTGTATATAAAGATAATGTAGAGAAATATGAAACTATTAAGGTTGAAGTTAGTGCTATTATGAAAGAAACTTATGCATCATCACAAGATGGAAACGTTGGTGTAGGTGGAGCACAGATAATATTCAGAGAAGATGATTATAGACAATTAACTAATCAAAATGAATATAATAAAGTGTATATTATGACTAAAAAAGGTAAAATGTATCCTGTTGAAAAAGAATTAGAAGAATTAACTAATAATTATGCCAATACAGAGATTGGAGGTAAAGGTGAAGACTTAAAATTAGTTGGAAGTCAACAAAATTCAGAGGATAGACTTTCAGCAATATACCAGTGTTTAATTTTACTTATACTTTGTGTAAATAGTATCTTTATTATGAGAAGTAATATTATTACAAGAAGAAAAGAACTATCAACCTTAAGAGCATTAGGAATGAGTATTAAAGATATTAAAAAGACTTTAATAATTGAAAGTCAATTTTATGGGGTAGTTGCTTCTATTATAGGAGCTATAATTGCAACTATAAACTATAATATAGGAATCTTAAGAGCCAATAAAACTCTTATAGCTGGAAGTTTTGAAAGAACTATAGCATATAAGATTCCTTTTAATCAGATATTTATACTCTTTGCTATTTTCATAATAATAGGATTTATGGCAGTCTATTTATCTAAAGATAAGATAGAAGTAGCTATAACAGATGGAATTTCAGAAAATGATTAGAGATATAAAGTATAAGAAATAATAAGGGAGGTAAAGTTATGAAGAAATTAATTGTAAAAAATATAGAAAAGATATATGGTAAGGATGATAATAAAGTAAATGCATTAAAGGGTATAGACTTGGAAATACAACCTAATAAATTTACAGCTATAGTTGGACAAAGTGGTTCTGGCAAAAGTACATTACTTCACTGCATGGCAGGTTTAGATAAACCAACTAATGGGAATGTACTTATAGATGATTTAGATTTATATACTTTGAAGGACGAAGAGCTATCAAAGGTAAGAAGAGAAGATTTTGGATTTATATTTCAAAGTTTTAATTTAATACCAGTTATAAGTGTATATGATAATATAGTACTTCCTATCTTACTTAATAGAGGTAGTGTAGATAAAAGATATATAGATGACTTAGTAGATAAATTAGGAATAGAATCTCAAATAAATAAATACCCAAATGAACTATCAGGTGGACAGCAACAGAGAGTAGCTATTGCAAGGGCACTTGCTAATAAACCATCTATAATATTTGCAGATGAGCCAACTGGAAACTTAGACAGTAAAACTACCTATGAAGTTATGAATTTACTTAAGTTTTGTGTGGATGAGTATAAACAGACATTAGTTATGATAACTCATAACAATGAAATAGCTAGTAGTGCAGATAATATTATAAATATATGTGATGGTAAAGTTATTTAAAGAATATAGACAAAACTAATATATAACAAATTAAAGTGTAAGAAAAAGACAGGTATATAAAGTTACCTGTCTTTTTAACTTACTATATTTAATATTAATTTTGTTCTGGAGTAGTATTCTCACTATCAGGTGAATTTAATGAATCACTAGTATTACCAGCACCTTCAGATGGACTCTCAACTGTAGTATCTGAGTTTTCAGATGAATTTAGGTTAGTTGAAGAATCAGGTTGAACATTTTCATCTACAGTAGAGTTTTGTTCTAATGAGTCAACAGAACTATCTCCAGTAGAATCACTATTAGATTCTTCATTTGATGGAGGTGTTGCATTGTTATCGTCTACTTTATTAGAGTCATTTCCATCGAATAATCCTGTGAACCAATTCCATATCTTAGCGAAGAATCCTTCGACTTCTTCACTTGAAGGTAAGTTTATAGCATCTTTATCAGTTGCATCTATAATAGCATTATCTCCTAATACACTATCATCAGTAGAACCTAATATACCTAAATCTTTATCTTCACTT
>JAVXDN010000061.1:0-4132 GCA_036658935.1 Bacilli bacterium
CATTCATATTTATCATGATCTGTTAAAGTTATTTCACCATCTAAAATCTCAGCTAAATATCCTTTAAGTGAAATAACTATGTTTCCATAGTCATAAATACTTTCACCAACATATTCATTAACTTTTATATTAATATTCATTTCTTCCATTAACTCACGAATTAAACTCTCCTGTGGAGTTTCACCGTCTTCAATTTTACCACCAGGAAATTCCCAGTATCCAGCTAATGATTTCCCCTCTTTTTTACGAGCAATTAATATTTTATTATCTTTTTTCAAAATTCCAGCTACAACATTTATCATACATTTCTCCTTAATAAATAATTTTTGCATCTATTAGCATTTCTTTATTTTGCACTCTAATCCACATTAAAATCATCCCCTATATAATTATTGATTTATTAGCTTTATTTATCATGTTTGGTGGTATTTCTTCTTTTAATTCCCATACTATACTAATTGGCTTGCTTCCAATATGACGTCTATATTCACATTCTCCTAAATATACATATGGCGAAGTTATCCCCTCTTTTTTCTGCGATTCTCTAACAAATAGCACTACCTTATTATTAATATTTTTATGATTAAGGTATCTTTGTCCAGTTAAGCTTTCTACTGATGTTGTACTCTGACTTTGCCAATGAAATAGCTTTTCATTAATTGCATAGTCTTCATACAGTGTTGATGGTGAAAAATCTTTCTCTGATTTATTTAGAGTAATAAAGAAAGCATCTAGTTTCTTATCTTTAAAATATTTAACACCTTCTCTAAATGCTGGCTTTGATTCATTATTAAAATAATTAAAAGCAGCCATGATTTGGTCTCTACTATATTCACAATGTAAATCTAATGGACATTCAAACCCTAACTCTATTTCTTTATCTAAAAACTCTATATGACTATATTTATATACTAATATTTCACATACTTCAATCATCATAATCTCATTTTTCAAAAGATTATTTATTCCCTCTTCTATTGACTCTAATCCGATTTTAACTGGAGCATCATTATAAAAAGTGTAATAAATCATATTTACCATTAGTTTTTCTGATTCTATTAATTCACTAACTTTAAAAGTTTCCTTATTACTTAATACCTTTATAGTAAACTCTATAAATCTTCTTGAGTTTATAAAAAATAAGTTCTTTAACTTTTTAGTTATTTCATATTTATTAATATCCTTAAGTTCTTCTCTAAGTCCTGCTAAATTAAGCATTGAATTAAAACTTCGGTCTCCTGATTTACCATAGAAATCTACTAATGATAGATGATTATAATTTAAGAAGTTTTCTAATGTTAATTCCATATGTGTATCAACCGTAAATGTTTTTAGCTTATTTATTAAATTATTTTTATTATTTGATGCTGATTTTACATTTCTTAATATATATTCCTTCGCTTGTTTCTCTAGTTGCATATAGCAACCTTTTGGCATCATAGAAAACCCATTTTCTATATAATGCTTTACTGAATGATTACTTTTACCTATTACCGCTCTAAATTTTTCCTCAAAGTTATAATTTTTATGTGCTTGACCCACAAAGTCTAAAACAGTTAAACATTCTTTATCTTCACTTAATCTTAAACCTCTTCCTAATTGTTGTAAAAATACCGTTAAACTCTCAGTTGGTCTTAAAAACATAACAGTATTTATTTCTGGAATATCCACACCTTCATTATAAAGATCAACAACAAATATAAACTTTAATTCCCCATTTACTAATTTCGACTTAGCTTCATCTCTTTCATCTCTACTACTTTGTGAATGTAATGCTAAAGATGGTACCCCTACTTGATTGAAATAATTAGCCATAAATTTTGCATGTTCAATACTTACACAAAATCCTAATCCTATAACTTTATTTATATCTGTTACATACTTATATATACTTTCTAATATTTTAGATGCTCTAATATCATCTTTAGTATATAAGTTATCTAATTCTCTAATATCATAACCTTTTCTTCCCCATTTTAACTTTGATAAATCTACACTGTCTGTAATCCCAAAATATTGAAATGGACTTAATAATTTTCTGTCAATAGCCTCTGGCAATCTAATTTCTGCTGATATTCTATCTTCAAAATAACCATATATATCTTTATTATCATTTCTCTCAGGTGTTGCAGTTAATCCAAGTAATATTTTAGGATTATAATATTCTAAAATCTTTTGATAAGATTTAGCTGCTGCGTGATGGAACTCATCTACTATAATAAAATCATAAAAATCTTCTGATGTTATAGCTGTTAAATCCTTACTATTTAAACTTTGAACTGAAACAAATAAATGGTCTAATGTTGTTGTTGTATTTCTACCTACCATTAAATCTCCAAAATTATTATCTTTAAGTATAGCTCTAAAAGTATCCCTACTTTGTTTTAAAATTTCTTCTCTATGTGCTACAAATAAAAGTTTATTTTTCCTACCTTTATTTTCTTTCACAAAATTTTTATAATCAAATGCTGCAATTACAGTTTTACCTACTCCTGTAGCTGCTATTAAAAGATTCCTATATTTGTTAAATAACTCTCTTTCAACTTTTAATCTTTCTAATATTTCCTTCTGATAAGCATAAGGCTTTATGTCAAAATTAAAGTTAAAACCCTCATCATTTTTATTAATATCTCTAGATAAAGATATTTTCAATCTTTTTTTATCTTCTTCCGTCCCTTTAAAATCTACAAATTCACTATCATTAAAATAACTTTCAAAAGTTGCCTCAAATTTCTTAACTATATCAAAAGAATCTTTCTCCGTAACTTTTAAATTCCACTCAAGACCTGAAGTTAAAGCAACATTAGAAAGATTTGAAGAACCTATGTATGAAGTGGTAAACCCTGTATCTCTTTTAAACATATAAGCCTTAGCATGAAGTCTTGTTCTTTCAGTATCATAAGATATTTTAATTTCTGTATTTTGTAGCTTAGCTAGTTCTTCAATAGCCTTATAATCCGTAGCTCCCATATATGATGTTGTTATTACTCTTAACTTTTTATTTTCTCTGCTTGTAAACTCTTTAAGTTCATCAAGAATACATCTAATTCCACTCCACTTAACAAAAGAGACAAGTAAATCAATAGAATCTGATGTTAAAATTTCCTTCTTTAGTTCTCCAAGCATATTAGGCTCTAAAGATGCACCTGTAAATAGCGAACTCTGTGATAAAGGCGTTACAGGTCTTAATGATTTTGTATCTTTAATTGACCTAATATTATTTATTTTAGAATATAGAGAAGTTAATATTTCTCCACTTTCGTCAATTCTAAAACCATTAATATCATCTTCATTAGATACTTCACTAAGAACATCAATAATTTTATTACAAGCCTCAATTTGTTTAATAAGCTTTTCTTTATCTTCCTTAGTCTTATCACGAACGTATCCAAGAGCACGACGGATAACAGAAGAAATATAATTAGTTAAAACTATTTTTGATTCTTCCTTTTCTATAACTTCCTTATCAATAAAAAAGTTTTCATCACCTAACTCTTTAAGATTATCTAAAATATCTTTATTTATAACTTGCTCATATAAACCTTCTTTCAAATATATCACCCCTTCTTTATTATGTTAATTATAAAGTAAAGCAGTAAAACATTAAAGTTATACTGCTTAATTATTTTCCTATTATGTTTCTTATTAATATTTGCTATTAAAACTATTCTCTGCATAGCTCTAATCCCATTGAGTAAAAATTTTTACATATTTTTTCAAAAACTCCCCCAAGTGCATATATTTATAGTGAGCGTGTAAATTATTAATTATAAAAATCATATAACCCAGTAATATAAAGGCTTAAACTTTGGGTCACATTTCGTGACCTAAAGGTAAATTAATAAATTCTTCTTAAATAAATAAAGTGAGGTATAAAAAACATGGAAAACTTAGAAATATTTCAAGATGAAACTTTTGATAAACTACTTACTAAATTAGCTGAAGAAAGAGAAACTAGATATTGCTCCATGTATTGAATAGTAGAAAAGCACCTAGAATTAAATTCTAGGTGCTTTCATATATTCTTTATGAAAATATTATTTCAAAATCTACTCTAAATCCTTATATTACATAGACTCTATAGTTCCATTTATAGCCTTAATATCTGATTGCTAATATATAAATTCTAAAC
>JAVXDN010000062.1:0-3926 GCA_036658935.1 Bacilli bacterium
CTAGTTCTATAGTAGTACTAAATGTTTTACCTGAGTCAGATGTTTGGTCTATTGTATCAGAATCTTTATATTTAATAATTAATGTATATGTATGAGTAGTATTCGCTGGTATTTCTATTCCTTCAAATATATTTATATTTGTACTACTTTGACTTTTTGGTATTGGCTTTTCTGTTACTGTCTTATTCCCTGTTATTTCATATGTTAAAAGGTCTGTTACTGTTGTATTTATAAGATTCTTAAAATACATTTTATAGTAAAGTATTTCTGTACTTGTATTTTGTACAGTTAATGTTTTAGTTACACTATACCCTGGTACTAATGATGTTTCATTTACTGCTAGGGAATCTGTATAGTTTAATATTAAGTTCTTTCCTATTACATGAATATCATTACCTACTCCAACTATGTTTGATGAAATCCAAGAATATGTAAGTCCTACTGCCCCTAATATTAAAGATAATCCAGTTACAATACTTATAAGTATTATTAATGTCTTTTTCTTCATAAATATATCTCCTACTCTCTAGTTTTAATTCTATCATATTATTGTTTTTATGTGAAGAGAAAAAATCAAATGATTTTGTCATTTGATTCCTTAAGAAACAAAGACTTCACCTCTATTAGGTGAAGTCTTTGTTATATCTTTTAACTTCTTTTGTTATTTTTCCTTTTTTAGAACAGCTTGAGCGGCCGCTAATCTAGCGATTGGTACTCTAAAAGGACTACAAGATACATAATCAAGTCCTAAGTTATAACAAAGTTCTATACTCTTAGGATCTCCTCCATGTTCTCCACAAATACCTGTTTTTAAATTAGGTTTTATAGCTTTAGCTTTTTGTAATGCATAAGATATAAGTTCTCCTACTCCTAAATCATCTATTGAAGAGAAAGGATCAGATGAAAATATTTGTTTTTTATAATAATCATTTAAGAACTTAGAAGAATCATCTCTAGAAAATCCATAAGTCATTTGAGTTAAATCATTAGTTCCAAATGAGAAGAAGTCAGCATATTCAACTATTTTATCTGCTGTTAAAGCTGCTCTTGGTATTTCTATCATTGTTCCTATACTATAATTAAGTTCCATATTTTCTTCTTTTAATATTTTATTTATAGTTGTTGTTATAATTTCTTTTATATATTTAATTTCATTTACATCACATACTAAAGGTACCATAAGTTCTGGTATTATTTTTATATTATTCTCTCTTTGTACTTTTATAGCTGCTTTTATAATAGCGGTTGTTTGCATTACACATATATCTGGATAAGTAATAGATAGTCTTACTCCTCTATGTCCCATCATTGGGTTTACTTCTTTTACTTCTTCTATTCTAGATATAAGTTCTTCTTCTTTTATTTTTAAAGAAGCAGCTAAGGATTTTATTTCTTCTTCTGTTTTAGGTAAGAATTCATGTAATGGAGGATCTAAGTATCTTATAGTTGCTGGTTTTTCTTTTAAAGATTCAAATATATCTTCAAAGTCTTTTTGTTGTATTTTAAGTATAGATTCTAATGCTTCTTCTCTTTCTTCTTTAGAAGAAGATAGTATCATTTTTCTAAAGTTAAAGATTCTATTTTGTTCAAAGAACATATGCTCTGTTCTACATAGTCCTATTCCCTCAGCTCCTAAAGATAAAGCATATAATGCATCTTCTTTTGTATCTGCATTTGCTCTTACTTTCATTGTTCTAATTTCATCAGCCCAAGACATAAAAGTCTTAAATTCATTACTTATTACACATTCTTTTGTTTTAATTAATGAGTTATATACTTTTCCAGTAGATCCATCTAAGCTAATAATATCTCCTTCATGAAGAATTATTCCTGTATTTGTTTTTAATGTTTTAGTTGTTTCATCTATTTTAATATCTGAACATCCACATATGCAACAAGTTCCCATTCCACGTGCTACTACAGCGGCATGAGAAGTCATCCCTCCACGTGAAGTTAATATACCAGAAGCGATATGCATTCCTTCTATATCTTCAGGAGATGTTTCTTCTCTTACAAGGATTATATCTTTAATATTATTTGCTTGTGCTTTTTTTACATCTTCTGCAGTAAAATAAATTTTTCCATAAGATGAACCAGGAGATGCAGCTAGACCTATAGCGATCTCTTTAGAAGTTTTTAATTCTTCTTCATCAAAAGTATTATGTAAAAGGTTATCTAAACTTTTAGCATCAACAGATAATAATGCTTCTTCTTTAGTAATAAGTCCACTAGATACCATATCTACTGCTATTTTAATAGCAGCAAAAGCTGTTCTTTTTCCATTTCTAGTTTGTAACATATATAATTTTTTATTTTCTATAGTAAATTCCATATCTTGCATATCTTTATAATATTTTTCTAATGTTTCTGCATTCTTTTTAAATTCAATATATACCTCAGGCATAGATTTTTCTAAAGATGAAATAACTTCTGGAGTACGTATACCAGCGACTACATCTTCTCCTTGAGCATTTATTAAATATTCTCCATAGAGTTTATTTTCTCCAGTAGAAGGATTTCTAGTAAAAGCTACTCCTGTACCTGAAGTATCTCCCATATTTCCATATACCATCATTTGAACATTAACTGCAGTTCCCCATTCACTTGGTATATTATTAAGTCTTCTATAAGTAACTGCTCTATCATTATTCCAACTATTAAATACTGCATTTATAGAATCATATAATTGTATATATGGATCTGATGGAAATTCTTCATTTAATAATTCTTTATATATTCTTTTATAATTAGTTACTATATCTTTTAAGTCTTCAGTAGTTAATTCAGTATCATTTAATATATTTTTTTCTTTCTTATAGTTATCAAAGTATCCTTCAAAAGAAGACTTTGGTAAGTTCTTAACTACATCAGAAAACATTTGTATAAATCTTCTATATGAATCATAAGCAAATCTTGGATTATTAGTTTTATTAGCTAAAGTTTCACATACTGTATCATTCATTCCTAAGTTTAATACTGTATCCATCATTCCAGGCATACTTACTCTAGCACCACTTCTAACACTAACTAGTAATGGTGAAGATTTACTTCCAAATGTTTTAGAAGTATCTTCTTCTAATTCTTTTATATGATTTTCTATTTCTTTTTTTATACTATCATTTAATGAATTTTTATTTTCATAAAATGATAAACAAGCATCTGTAGATACTGTAAATCCATTTGGAACACTAAGTCCTATTTTAACCATTTGTGCTAAATTAGCACCTTTTCCTCCTAAGATATTTCTCATATCTTTATTTCCTTCTTTAAAGCTATACACATATTTCATATTTTATTCTTTCTCCTTTTCTAATTTAAAATTATAATAGTAGTTTACTATTCTTTTTTCTCTCTAGCTCTTGGATGTGTTTTTAAATAAACATCTCTTAGTCTTTCACTAGTTACATGAGTATATATTTCAGTTGTAGATAAGTTTTTATGTCCTAAAAGTTCTTCAACTACTCTTATATCTGCCCCATTATTAAGCATATCTGTTGCAAAAGTATGTCTTAAGACATGTGGAGTTATCTTTGTTTTAATACTAGTTTTAGATACTAAATCATCTACTATTTTTCTAATGTATCTGCTTGTTATTTTATCAGAATGTAAAGATACTAGCAAGTAATCACTATCTCTTTTACTAAGTGTTTTACATCTTAAATCATTTATATATTTTTTTATTTTTTCTTCTGCATATTCTCCAAAATAAACTATTCTAGTTTTATTTCCTTTACCTAATATTCTTATACTTCTACAAGAAAAATCAATATCTTTAATTTTAATATTTGTAATTTCACTTATTCTTATTCCTGTATCATAAAGTAATTCTATAATTAATGAATCTCTTTGATTATATTTATTACTTTCAGCTGCCTGTATTAATTCTAGTAATTCATTATAATAAATGAATTTAGGTAATGTTTTTT
>JAVXDN010000063.1:0-3797 GCA_036658935.1 Bacilli bacterium
ATCGTCCTTCCTCCAATGACCTTATGTCTGAGGAAAACTTTCCGAAGATGCACTTTAGGTCTTCAAGCGGAACTTGACTTTTTCTAAATTAAATGCTTTTTATAGCATTTAATTTAGAAAAATTACGTAAAATTTAATAGTTAACAATAAGAGACAGAATTTTCACTTTTTCATGTCTGTGTGTGTGAAATCAGTTTCACACATAGCCGGTTTTGAGCCGTTCTTGACCTTAGCCTGCGAAGATGACAATCTTTGCAGGAGACCAAAACTTTTAGCCATTTATGGATAAAAGTTTTGAGAGTAAAAATAGATGAAAAGATATATAATCACTTGACCTAGGACCTATTTTATGCGAAGTGTAAAATTGAATTTAAGGTGTTTTTAGGCACTTTGTACAGTAATTTATATAATATAGTAATTATGTATGTAGACCTATTGTATTCATCTATTTGAGTACAATAGTTAGTTATTCTTGAGTTTTATAGGAGGAAGTATGAATTTCTTTTTAGATAATTTAATTATGTTTCTTATTTCTTATCTTTTTATATTTTTAATGTATATTTTATTTATTAATAGAAAGGGAAAGAAAAGAGATAAAAAGATTTATCCTGAAGTGGAGTATCTTAAGAATAAGTTTAAGTTAAATTCTAAGGTTAAGGATAAGGATTTATTAATGATTACATCATTAATAAACTCTTTTATTGTATCTTTTACCTTTATTATTGTTATTAATTTTGATAAGCTTATATGGGGTATTTTAGTAGGTTTTGTTATTCTTATGATACTTATATATAGTTTATATGAAATAGCTGGTAGAATACTTAAAAAGAGGTGTAAATAGAGTATGTATAATTTTAGTTTAATAGAAAAGAAATGGCAAAGTATTTGGGAAAAAGAGAATACTTTTTATACTAATACTTTGGATTTTTCAAAACCAAAGTATTATTGTTTAGATATGTTTCCTTATCCTTCTGGTGAAGGTCTTCATGTAGGTCATCCTGAAGGATATACAGCGACTGATATAGTTTGTAGAATGAAAAGAATGCAAGGGTTTAATGTCCTTCATCCTATTGGATTTGATAGTTTTGGTTTACCTGCAGAACAATATGCTATTAAAACAGGAAATCATCCAGAAGAATTTACTAAAAAAAATATAGAAAACTTTACTAGACAATTAAAGATGTTAGGTTTTTCTTTTGACTGGTCTAAAACTATCTCTACATGTGATCCATCTTTTTATAAATGGACTCAATGGATATTTACTCTTTTATATAAAGAAGGTTTAGCTAAAGAAATAGAAATGCCAGTTAATTGGTGTGAAGAATTAGGTTCAGTTCTAGCGAATGATGAAGTTATTAATGGTCTTAGTGAAAGAGGAGGATACCCAGTAATTAAAAAGAACATGAAACAATGGGTAATAGATATTCCTGTTTATGCACAAAAACTTTTATCAGGTTTAGATGACCTTGACTGGCCTTTATCTACTAAAGAAATACAAAGAAATTGGATAGGTAAAAGTGTAGGTGCTAACGTAACTTTTAAAGTAAAAGATTCAGATAAAAGTTTTATAGTTTTCACTACTCGTCCAGATACTTTATTTGGATGTACTTATTGTGTTTTATCTATAGAACATGAACTTATCTCTTCTTTAACTACAAAAGATAAAATAGATGAAGTAGAAGCTTATATAAAAGAAGTATCTAAAAAGTCTGAATTAGAAAGAACAGATATAACACATGAAAAAACAGGAGTATTCACTGGAAGTTATGCAATAAATCCAGTGAATAATAAAGAAATACCTATATATATAAGTGATTATGTACTAAATACTTATGGTACAGGAGCAATTATGTCTGTACCAGCTCATGATGAAAGAGATTATGCTTTCGCTACTAAATTCAAATTAGATATAATTCCAGTTATTGACTTTAAAAATAATACTCTTCCATATACAGGAGATGGAATACATATAAACTCTGAATTCTTAAATAATCTTAATAAAGAAGAAGCTATTAATAAAATATTAGAGTATCTAACTACTAATAATATAGGAGAGAAAAAAGTAAATTATAAAATGAGAGAATGGATCTTCGCTAGACAAAGATATTGGGGAGAACCAATACCTATAGTACATTATAATAATGGAGAAACATCAGTTTTAAGTGATACTGATCTTCCTTTAACTCTTCCAGTACTAAAAGACTATAAACCTCTTTCTAATGGTTCTAGTCCTTTAGAAAAAGCTACAGAATGGTTAAAATATGAAAAAAATAATAAAATAGGTACTAGAGAAACTTCTACTATGCCAGGTTCAGCTGGATCTTCTTGGTATTATTTAAGATATATTGATCCAAATAATGATAAAGTCTTCGCTGATAAAGAATTACTTTCACACTGGATGCCAGTAGATTTATATATGGGAGGTCCTGAACATGCTGTAGGACATCTATTATATTCTAGAATGTGGAATCATTTCTTATATGACCTAGGATACACTACAACCAAAGAACCATTTAAAAGATTAGTTCATCAAGGGATGATACTTGGTACTAATGGTGAAAAAATGAGTAAAAGTAGAGGAAATGTTATAAATCCAGATGATATTATTTCTAACTATGGAACTGATACATTAAGATTATATCTAATGTTTATGGGACCTTTAGAATCTTCTAAACCATGGGATGAATCTGGAGTTAAAGGAAGTAAGAAATTCTTAGATAAAATATATAGACTATATACAGAAGATAATATAATTAAAGATGAAGAATGTATATCTCTAGAAAAAATATATAATCAAACAGTTAAAAAAGTAACTAATGATTATGAATCTCTTAATATAAATACATCTATTAGTACACTTATGATATTTATAAATGAAGTAATAGATAAAGGAATTTTCCCTTTATCTTATGCACTTAATTTCTTAAAATTATTAAATCCTATATGTCCTCATATAACTGAAGAATTATATAGTATACTTTCTAATAATAAAGAAACTATAAGTTATTCATCATGGCCTACATATGAAGAAGAAAAAACTATTGAAACTTCTGTTAATATAGCTCTTAGTGTTAACGGAAAATTAAGATCTACTATTACTGTAGAAAAAGATACAACTAAAGAAGAACTATTAAATATAGCATATAAAGATATAAACATACAAAAATACACAAAAGAAAAAACTATTATAAAAGAAATTGTTGTAATAAACAAAATTGTAAATATAGTAGTTGGAGAAAAATAAATGAAAAAAAATATATGGATCTTATTACTTCTTTTACCAATAGTTTTTCTATCAGGTTGTGAAAAAAAACAAACTAAAGAAGATAAATTATATAAAGAATATGTCTCTAAAGCAGTACAAGTTAAGTCTTCTTCCGCATTACCATTTAATGTAGAATTAAAACTAGAAAAGAGTAGTGAAGAAGAAGTATCTTATACATTGATAATAGATAAACCAGTCTCTTCTATAAAAGATATAAAAGCAGTACTAGTAAATACTTATAGTGATAAAGATGCTTATCCATCTATAGGAATTTATGATAAAACTCCTTCCTTAATACCTAATGAATATGATGAATCTAAAAATCATATGAAAGGAATAATCTTAGGAGGATATCTAAAATATAAAGAAGATATAAAAGATCTTAAAGTTACTTTTAAAGCAGTAATAGATGCAAATGTAGATGGTAAAGATATTACATATAACTATTATAAAGAATATAAAACTGAATAAAAAATATAATTAAAAAGAAAAACCAACAAAATATAATTTTGTTGGTTTTAATTACAATCAA
>JAVXDN010000064.1:0-3577 GCA_036658935.1 Bacilli bacterium
TAGCACCATAATATGTGATTCTTCTTTTTGTATCTTGATATATTTCAGAATTGATATACCCTTCAACTGTGGTATGGTCGGCATTATTACATTGAGCATTTCCTTTTAATGCTTTTTTGCCTTGCTGAGACTCTAGAAATAATATAACTTTATCGAATAAATCCCATTCAATAACTTCTTTTATCTTATCAACATAGATTCCATTAACTTTTAATTCTGCTACAAAAGTTGTCTCTCTTGTCATGTGCTTTATTTGAATTTTATTACTATCTTTAAATAAGTTTATAATCGATTCTTTAACTAGCATAGTTATTGCCTCCTACTACATAAGTACTCTATTCACTCATCTTGATTAGATAAGAACATATTCATAGAATCTGTAAAATCTACTATATAAAAAAAAATTCACTTTATAGTGAATTTATTTTAATTAAAAATTAATTCATTATTAATTAGTGTATTTTTTTACCTTTTAACTTTTTTACCTTTTTAGGTTTACAATATGCACTTTATTGCATATAATAATAATGACAGAACTCACGACGCCTATGGCAAACTTGTTTGCTATGCGGAATAGGTGTGAGGCATTTAAAATTAAGTTAAAACATACAGACTAGATAATTTATTATCTAGTCTTTTTTCTTGTCAAAATACTTTTCCAACCCTTTATGAATCCCATGTTATGAAAATTCTTAAACTCATATTTAGATACTATATCTTCAAATCTATATATAAAATTATCCCACAATACTTCATCATTTATTAATACCTTAAATATAATTAATGATGCAAATAAGCTGTTGGTTCTAATTCCTTTTGCTTTGTACTGCTGAGGTAGCTTTATATCTTTTTTTAGTTTGCTATCATATAATCTTTCATAGTGAGCACATTTATTTCTAATCTCTGACAAGGACTGCACCCAAAATCTTACTGTACCAGCATTTTTTACTACATCTCTATCTTTGTAATTGTTATATATAATTTTTTCACGATCATTATTTTTCATATTACTATATAACTTTGATATATCTGTAAATGATAATATTTCTACAGCTACCCATATAGGCATATTTCCATCATATATATTTTTATGGTGTTTTATATATGCTTTATCCTTATAACTTTCAGCCTTCTTATTTAAAATTTGAACAAACTCATCATGATAATCTTTATTATAAAAATTATCATGATTTAAATGTCCTTCTTCTCCAAAGTTATGGGCTATATAATAAGCTATATAGGTTCTAAAATTAATTTCTATCTCTTCTGTAAGCTCCATAAATAGCCTTCTCAGCTCAGTATCAAATTTATATAAATTATATATTTCTTCAAACTTAGTACCTTGTCTAAACTCTTCTTTACCTGGTACATAAAAATATATAAAGTATCCACTTAATCTATAGTAATTAACTTTTGATAAAACTTTTTTTGCATATTCTCTATCATCTATTACAAGTTTTCTTTCCTTAAGAATATCTACTTGTTCATCAAAAGTTTTAGCTTTTTTCAAAGGTCTTTTTAACTCTTTATCCAATATAGATTTCCCCCTCATTTGTATTTTCATTTGCGCTCTATCTATTTTATCATATAGCATTAAATTTAATTAGAACAATTACGCTATTCTTTATCGTCTTATTTTAATATCTTTATTAGTCTATTAAATGCAGATTCTAATTCTTCAATGTCTTTATATCTATAATTCAAATTATCAGAAATTCCTTTTGATACAAAGTCATTATATTCAGTTGTATTATACTTTGCTAAAGTCTCTTTCCCTCGCATTATAAAATATATCAACTTTGTAATGGCATATGTCTCATGCTCTATTTTAAAATTATCAAACCCTACTATTTCTAATGATTTATGGTCATTTAAAGACCCTTTTATTTCTGTTCCTTTTCTAGTTAAATCACTATTTGGAATCTTAACTAATCCAAAATCTGATATTTTTAAAACTACTATATCATCATACTTCTTTACTAAAATATTTTTCGTACTTATATCCCTATGTAAAACCCCTTTAGAATGTATATACTTAAATGCTCTTAGTATTTGTCTAACAAGCATTACTCTATCATTTATAGTAAGTTTTGTATTATTTTTATGTATATACTTTTCAAGTGTTTCATCCATATGCTCCATTACATACTCCATATTTTCTTCATCAAATCTATACACTTCTACGATATATGGAGAACTTAAGCTATCCATAGTTTTAAACTCTAATTCAAATCTTTTAAATTCATCATCCCTTAAATCCTTATTTGCTCTTTTAATCACAAATGTTTTGTTATATTCTTTATCTTTGTATTTAAATACCTTAGCATATGAACCCTCACCTATATGCTTAATTTCGTATTTTTGGGTTTTATCTTTTATTTCTATATATTCATCTGTCTTAACCTTGAATATAGAATCATAATCAATTATATTTATTCTTTTGAAATCTTCCGGTATATGACTTCCTCCACTTGGGCTTAAAAATTCATTACATTTATCTATTGTATATTGATAATTTTCTTCTAACTCTACCTCTAGATTAAATTTTTTTGCAACCCCTTTGAATTTTTCTATATCTTCTATTAATCCAATTAATTCTCTACTTTCATGTGCTGTATAATGTCCATTTCCTAATCTGCTGTTCATATATCCAAATAAGTAATTTAGTTGTTTGTGAAATATAGCAAGCATCCCACTTAACAGTAATTCATGTTCGTCGCTATAAAATTCAATATACTCATCCTCAGTGCCTGAACTATACGTATTTATTGTGTTTTTTAACCATATGTCAAATTTATTACTCAATTCTTTTACTCTCCATATCTAGTTATTTAAAGTTATTTAAATTCACTTAAACGTGAATCCTACCAGTACATTTCTATATTCTTTTGATGCTCTATATCCTCTTTTTCCTCAATTTTGTACTCTACAATCTTATTATCCAAAGTACCCTTAAAGAACTTGTATGACGTAGCTTTAATAGTCTCTACATCATCTCTATCAAGAACCACCATAACCGAATCATTAAAAGCTCTTTCCATATATTTATTCTTAAAATCAATGCCTTTAAAGTCTAATTTAAAACTTCTTAAAGTACCTTTTGTAAATAGTGTTTCATCAAGAACAAAAGGCTCAAAATCACATTCCTTCAGCTCTTGTATATTCTGCTCTACAGAACTAAACTTAGGCTTAAATACTGGCTCTTCTTTATCATCAATAATAATATTATCAGTAGCAGCTGCAACTTCTTCAATTACTTTACTTGGTATTTCTTTTATAGCATCCGCCTTGGTAAAATACTTTCGCTTGTCCAAGTCTTTTACTATAAAGTCTATAGAATCAACTTTTCTACCTACTTTATTTTCTTTTATATCTATCTCAAAATATCCAGTTCCATTAAGCTCTTTTATAGCTGGAATTATAACTCTTCTTTTAAAATCATTGTACTTTCCATACTTATCATCTAACATTAATAATTCTTTAATTTCTTCTAATTTGTAGCTAATAGTATCTTTAGTTCCGCTCCAAAGCCTTAATAAATCATAAAAACGTTGGGCATATGAATTATTAAGAGATA
>JAVXDN010000065.1:0-3535 GCA_036658935.1 Bacilli bacterium
TAGGAACATCTTTACCTAAATCTATAACTTCATATCCATAATTTTCAAGCATTATCTTGACTATATTTTTCCCAATATCGTGAATATCACCTTGAACCGTTGCTACAATAATTCTTCCTTTAGATATAGTATTAGTATTATTTTGCAACAAGTTTTCTTTTATTACGTTTAAAGAAGATTTAACCGTTTCTGCACATTGAATTAATTGAGGTAAGAATATTTCTCCTAAATCGTACTTCTTACCAATTTCATCTAATGCAGGTATTAAAAT
The DNA here is from genome assembly GCA_036658935.1 of Bacilli bacterium. Classification (GTDB taxonomy): domain Bacteria; phylum Bacillota_I; class Bacilli_A; order RF39; family UBA660; genus JAVXDN01. Next base: position 272 of record JAVXDN010000065.1, read on the forward strand.
TTTATCTAATATAAAGTCTGCATCATTTTCTTGTAGCAACTCTAATGTTTTATCTTTTGCTTCTTCTTTTAAACCCATATCAACTATTTGTTTTAATGAACTCTCTTGCTTATTAACTGAATTTGATGGTAATGTTCTAGATATATTACTATATTTATTAATATACTTAGCACACCCTTTATCTATATTATTTATAACTTTAAAAGCATCTATAGCTTCTACCATTCCTTCTTCATTAGGATTTATTATAGCCAAATCAAGACCTGCTCCTAGTGCTAGATTTAAATATGTATTATTAATATATTTTCTATTTGGTATTCCAAATGATATATTAGATACACCTAATATTGTTTTTACACCTAGCTTTTCTTTCACAAGTCTAATTGCTTTTATTGTTTCCATAGCTTCTGACTGTTGAGCTGAAACTGTTAATGATAAGCAGTCTATAAATATATCTTCTTTTCTTATTCCATAAGAATTTGCTCTATCTACTATTTTTTTAGCTATTTCAAATCTTCCTTGAGCAGTTTCTGGTATTCCATTTTCATCTAATGTAAGTCCCACTACCGCCGAACCATATTTTTTAACTATGGGTAGAACTGCTTCTAAAGACTCATCTTTACCATTAATAGAGTTAACTATAGTTTTTCCATTATAATATCTTAATCCTTGTTCTAGAGCTTCTATATTTGAAGAATCTACTTGTAATGGAGTATCTATTATTCCTTGCATTTCTTTTATTATTTTAGGCATTACCTTCTTTTCATCTATATCAGGTAGACCCACATTCACATTTAGAATTTCTGCACCTGCATCTATTTGTTCTAATGCCAATTTAATTATATAATCCATATTTTCATTCTTTAATGCTTCTTTTAAAGATTTTCGTCCTGTAGGATTTAATCTTTCCCCCATTACCGTAGGCTTATCTATCTCTACATATTTAGAAGGAGAACACACAACGCATTTATAATTAACTTCTTGTTTATGTAAACCTACCTTATTTATATTACTTGAAATTTCTTGTATAAACTCCGGATTAGTTCCACAACATCCACCTATTATCGTAGCTCCAGCTTTTACGAAGCTTACTACACCTTCATAAAAATCTTTTGCATCTACATCATAGTATGCTTGCCCGTCAATTATATTAGGTAGTCCTGCATTAGCTTGAACAATAACAGGTATAGTTGCTCTTTCTGTTATTTTTTTTACTATAGGTAATAATTGCTTTGGACCTAGTGAACAGTTTACTCCTATTGCATCTACTCCTAATCCAACTATAGTTGCCACCATACTTTCTGGTGTACACCCTGTAAAACTTCTTCCATCTTCATCAAATGTCATTGTACAAAATACAGGTAAGCTGGTATTTTCTTTTACTGCTAGTACTGCTGCTTTTGCTTCATAAAGATCCATCATTGTTTCTATTATTATAAGGTCTGCCCCCGATTTTTCACCTTGTATCGCTTGTCTTTTAAATATATCATAAGCCTTATCAAAACTTAGTGTACCCATAGGTTCTAACATCTCTCCTATTGGACCTATATCTAATGCTATATATCTAGGTTTAGATTTATCTATTTTTTCAATAGCCTTTCTTGCAGTAGAAATTGCATTATCTAAAATTTCTTCTACGGTATACCCTAATTTATCTAACTTTAATCCATTAGCTCCAAATGTATTTGTAGTTACTACGTTACATCCTGCTTCTAAATATGCTTTATGAATCTCTATAAGTGTATCTGGGTTTTTTAATCCAAACACTTCAGGATTTTCTCCCATTTGTAATCCATTTTTTTGAAGCATAGTCCCCATTGCTCCGTCAAATATTAGTATGTTATCTTTTATATATTCTTTAATTTCCACAGTCATTAACCCCTTTTTTGAATTTACATGTACTCTTATTTTTACAGTTTATACATAATTTTTTATTATATACTTTTTTATCAGTTATACCTATTATTGCAATCACTGATTTTCTAGGTATCATTATTCCACTACTAGTAATAGTTAACCCTATCTCCTTTTGCCCATTTAGAATATTTAGTATATCTATATTTTTTTCTATTGATAAATCTCCATATCCTGGACTATATCTAGAGGTAATGTATTCCCCATCCTGTAATACTTTATCTTGTATTTGTTGTTGAGCTACATCACAAACCTCTTCTATCGATACCGTTGCACATGAATCAATTATTATTCCTTTAGTTAAATCTGTATAAGAATATCTTTTTATATCTTTTTCTATATCTAGCCCTATAGTAGCCGCCATCAAAATACACCTATTACAATCTTCTAATAAATTATATAAATCTCTACTTTCTAAATTTAAATTAGTTCCCTCTAACTCTATTATCCCTTTATTTTTCTTAATAGAATAAACCCTAAAAGTATATCTAGGGTTTATTCTATCTTTAGTTATATTTCTACATTGTTGTATTAGTTTATTTAAATTATCATCTATAATTTGATCTTTGTATTCCAAATATCTTAGAACCTCTTCATTTTTTATATCAATAAAATTTATCATCATTATTCTCCATATATATTTAGAGAAAATCCTTTTTCTAAAACATCTTTAGAGTACTCTTTAGCTCCAAATAAAGATAAATCTTTATAATTACCACATTCAATATTAGTTGCAGCAGGCATTTCTGTTGCCTCTAATACCATATTTAATGCCTTTTCTAAACCATCTTTAACAACCACTGGCTCTACATCACCCCATAAAATAAGATAAAAACCAGTTCTACATCCCATTGGAGATAAATCTATTATATTATCTAAAGTTTCTCTTAGGTAAGTAGCTAATAGATGTTCTAATCCATGCATAGATGCTGTTCCAAACGATTCTACATTAGGTTGTAAAAACCTTAAATCAAACTTACTTACTGTATCTCCCTTTGTTCCATCTAAAACACAACATTTTCTTACATAAGGCGCTTTAACCTTTGTATGATCTAATTTAAAACTTTCTACTTTTTGCATTCTCTTTTCTCCCCCTATTTTATACATTTTGTTTATTTCATAATCAATATTATACATTATCTTAGTTTATATAGAAAAACGCCTAAAGAGTTTCTTTAGACGTTAATATATTTTAGCTTAATAGAATTATATATTAAATATTAAGTTTTGTAAATATTCATAATTTAATAACAATAATTATATTTATTTAATTTAATATAAGTTGTATTTTCATATTAAAATGGTCCCTTTGTCAAGGACACTAGAAAAAAAGTGTGGCTAAGCCGCCAT
>JAVXDN010000066.1:0-3482 GCA_036658935.1 Bacilli bacterium
TAATCAAAATGGAAATTAATTTAGAGTTTATTTATATATAATTATTTGCTATAATTGGTTAGTACATTGCCCCATAGCCAAGCGGTAAGGCACTGGACTCTGACTCCAGCATCATTGGTTCGAATCCATTTGGGGCAACCATATTTATGAAAGGACAATAAAGATTATGGATTATAATTATTTAGCTGATTTACTTTACCCTGATGTTAAGAAAGATATTAGTTATTATGAGGGTTTATATAAAAAAAGAGATTTAAGTGATGGTGCTTTTGTTACAAGATTTGCTCCGTCCCCTACTGGAAAACTTCATATTGGAAATTTATATGCTGCGTTTACTAGTGAAATTATGGCAAAGTCGACTAACGGAGTATTCTATCTTAGAATAGAAGATACTGATCAAAAAAGAGAAATAGAAAATGGAGTTCAAGAAATACTTGATGATTTAGCTTCTATTAATTTAAGTATTGATGAAGGGCCTAATAATGGTGGAAATTATGGTCCTTATATTCAAAGTGAAAGATTAGAAATATATAGAACTTTTGCACATTATTTAGTAAGTAAAGGGAAAGCTTATCCTTGTTTTTGTTCTCAAGAATATATAGATCAGATGAGAAGTACTCAAGAAAAGAATAAAGAACGTATTGGATATTATGGAAAATATGCTAAGTGTAGAGATCTTAAAATAGATGAGATTAAAGAAAATTTAAAACTTAATAAGCCTTATACTTTAAGACTTAGAAGTAATGGAGACTACAATAAAAAAGTGATTTTAAAAGATGCTGTTAAAGGTAAAATAGAGTTTCCACAAAATGATGTTGATAGTGTTTTGATTAAATCAGATCAAACTCCACTTTATCATTTTGCTCATGTAGTTGATGACTATTTAATGCGTACTACTCATGTAGTAAGAGATGAGAGTTGGCTTAGTTCTTATCCTCTTCATGCTGAATTATTTTATGATTTTGGATTTCCAATGCCAATATATGCTCATATCGCGCCTGTTAATAAAAAAGAGGAAAACGGAAATGTTAGAAAAATAAGTAAAAGAAAAGATCCTGAATCAAGAATTGAATATTATGCATTAGAAGGGATTCCTTCTGAAGTTATTCAAATATATTTAGCTTCTCTTATGGATTCTAGTTTTGAATTATGGTATTTAAATAATCCTGATAAAAGAATTGATGAGTATAAGTTTAGTTTTAGTAATATGTCTAAAAGTAGTCCTTTATTTGATTTAGATAAATTATATAATATAAGTTCTTCTTATTTTAGTAGATTAAAGGCAAGTGATGTTTATGATAAAGCTCTTGAATTTAATTCTAAATATGATAATGAGTTTTATTTATTATTAAAAAAATATAAAGATTATTCTATTTCTGTTTTAAATATAGAAAGAGAAATACCAAGACCTAGAAAAGATATTAAGAGTTATTCAAGTATTAAAAGTATTATAGATTATATGTATGATGAATTATTTATTAATCCTTATGATAATATTGAAATTAAATCTTATTATTCTGACTTACCACTAGAATATTATATAAATAATGTGTATGATATTAATGACACAAAAGAAGTTTGGTTTAATAAGATTAAAGATATGTGTCATTTATTTGGTTTTGCTTCTAATACAAAAGAATATAAAGATTCCTCAAGTGATTATGTTGGATCTGTTAGTGATTTATGTGAAATTATGAGAGTTGCTTTAACTGCTAAAACAATGACTCCTGATTTATATGAAATACTTAAGTTATTAGGAACAAAAAGAGTTAATGAAAGATTTAATAATTTTAAAGAATTTTTAAATAAAAATAAAACTGTTTAATTAACAGTTTTTATGGCCCGGTGGTGAAATGGTTAACACACTGCCCTCTCAAGGCAGCATTCACGGGTTCAAGTCCCGTCCGGGTCACCAAAAAAAAAACACAAAAGCCCTTTATATAAGGGCTTTTATTATGTATATAATTATATTTTTAATGTTAATTGCTTTTCATTTTTTAACTCACTTAAGTCTCTTGTTTCTCTATAATGATTTTTATTTCTAGAGATATCATCTAATATATTTCTAACTGTTGTATATTTAGATTTCAATTTAATTATATTTTTTAATAATTTGTCAGCTTGTGTATTAAATCCTAAAGTATAAAGATCTATTATAAATATTAATTGAGAAACTATTGTCATTTCTTCATTTAAACATAACATTTCACATGCATCTGTTATATTAATTGATTCTTTAAATACTAAAGAACGTATATGTTTAGTAAAACTATAATAATTTTCATAAATATCTTTTTCAGCAAAATCAAATTGAGAGATATCTTCTACTGCATATAAATATTTTTTACCTGTCTCTAACTTTGATATTAAAGGTCTAAAGTCTCTTCCACTTTTATCAACAACAGCGACTCTTTGTAATATTTTTAAATATTTTATTCCTTCTTCATTTCTACCAAGTTTTACATAACACATTGATAAGTATAGCAATATTCCATAACTAATATTTATATTATGTTCAATATAAGATAATATTAAATTAATTGTTTTTAAATATTCATTATTCTTATAAGATAAAAGTATTTCATCATATTTTTCAAATGAGTTGTATTCCTCATCTTTTTCTTTAGTATATTTAATAATAAACATATTCTCTTTATTACCTTTTTTCATATAACTCATCCCTGGAGTTAAAAGGATTATATCAGATAATATAGCTTCTTCTTTAGGTAAAAGATTATTTAGAAAAACTATTTCTTTAGTATCTCTAGCTCTAGATACAATATTTTTTATTCTATTATAGATTTCATTATATTCTATATTTGAATCTTTCTTATTTGATAATGTTTCTAGTTTTAATATCATTTTATTTAGTAATAATTTTAATGTTCTAGAAGTTCCTCTATAAGATGATGTTATACTTAAAGCTTTGTTATAATCTTTATTCATTATAGCTACTTTTAAATCTGTAGTATTAACTTCTGTAATATGTGGAATAGTATTTGTTTTCATCATATTCATATAATCTTCTATTATATATATCATAAGAGTTTCCATAATACCTAAAGCACACTCTTCTCTTCTTTTACATAATAATAAATATGCTTTATATAATTCATTATTTAAAACTAATTTTTCTAATTCAATTAGAACTTCTCTCTTTTTAGTATCCGCTTGTAATGAAAGATTTTTAATTATTATATTTAAAGAACATAATGAAGATTCTTCTTTTTTTAATTTTTCTAAATTATAAGCTGAAGAATTAAATCTACATTTAAATATATTATGTATTATCTCATTTTCTTTTATTATATTTTTAAATCTTGTATCATTTTCACTTATTTGAATATCTTCTTCTTTTAGTCCTTCAATAATATCTTTTTGATCTTTAGGTAAAATATAAATATGAGATAATAAATACAAATATAATTTTACATCTTTATCATATTTATGAGTCTTTTCTAGTAATCTTATATAAAAAATTA
>JAVXDN010000067.1:0-3329 GCA_036658935.1 Bacilli bacterium
ATGTGATAAAGGATGTGCTAATTGTTGGGCTAAATTTTTTAAGGGATTTATAGAGTTTTAATTAGCAATAGCAAGATATTAAGAAGGTGATTTAATGACAGAGCAGCAACTTAATATATTTGATAAACCAAAAGTTAAGTTAATAAATAATTTTACTAATATGAATCTAAGATTAACAAAAAATAGTATACATGAAGTTTTTATGGAACAGAAAGAACATTACATCATATTATTAGATAACGTGTTCTATGGGATATATAAAACAGATACAAGGACGTGTTAAAAATGCAATATATAGCTAGTTTTAGTGGTGGAAAAGATAGTACAGCTATGATATTAAAAATAATTGAATTAGGTTTACCTTTAGATAGAATTGTATTCTGTGATACTGGATTAGAATTTGGAGAACAAATAAATATTGTAAAGATAGCAGAAAGAAAATTCAAAGAGCTTAAACCAAATGTAAAATTCGATTGGATCAAATCTGAAAAGAGCTTCGAAGAGTATTTTTACACAATAAATACTACTGGTAAAAGAAAAGGACAAATTTGGGGATGGCCCTTCATGTTAGGAGCATGGTGTAATAGCAGATTAAAGATGAAACCATTAAATAGGTACTTTAAAAAAATTGGAGAACATAAAAGGTATGTTGGAATTGCTTATGATGAACCAGAAAGATACAAGCGATTAAAAAGTAATGTAATTGCTCCTTTATATGATTTGAAAATGACAGAAAATGATTGTTTAAATTATATAAAAGAAAAGGGGTTCAAAAATCCTATGTATTGGAAATTTGAGAGATTAGGATGTTACTTATGTCCTAAACAAAATTTAAATAGTTTGAGGAGCTTAAGAAGACATTATCCTTTATTGTGGGAAAAGATGCTTAGAATGGATAAGGATAGTCCAATACCGTTTAAAGCAGATGGAACAACATTGGAAGATATAGAAAAGAGATTTAAATACGAAGAAAAAAATACAGTAGATAATTATTATTCTATATTGTTTGAACCAAGGTTATTTTATAAAGAAGAACAGATAAGTTTAATTAGTTAATACTCTGGCTAGGTAAAATAATATTAAAGTGAAAGGACCCGAAAGGGACTGTTATACAAAGTATTGTTTTCGTACAAGCCTAGCCAGTTTATTTATACAAGGTATAGAGGAGGCATGAAAGTGATAGATAAGAATACATTTAGAAAAACAGAAGCAATATTATATGATTATAATAATTTAGCTTCAAGAATAGATTTATTAAAATTAGAAATAAAAGATATAGAAGAAACATACCAAGGTTGTGGATCCATAGGATATGAAGAAAGAACACAGTCAACAAATAAGTTTAATAGCAGCGTAGAGAATGAAATAATAGAAAAAGAAAGAATGTTAAAAGCTCTTAAAAAAGATTTAAATAATAAAGTAACCTTAAAGCGTAGAATTGATAGTGCAGTACAGGGGCTTAAGGATGAAGAAAGAAAGTTAGTAGAATTAAGATATATAAATAAAAGACCACTAAGCTGGAATCAAATAGCGTATGTACTTAGATATAGTCCAGAGTATTGTAGAAAAGATCTAAGAGAGAAATCAATTAATAGAATATCAGATATTATATTTTATAATCCATATGAACAAGGAAAACTTAACTTAGCATAGAGGGATATTAGTTTTATTAGAGAACTATATAAATGAGGGTGGTGATAGGTATGGGACAGAATCCATGGGGAAAAGGTAAATAGAAGAGTAGGTCAGTAGTTTTAATGCTACTGGCTTTTTTACTACCGTTTTTCTACCACATTACTACCAACATAGTACCGTTTATATATGCTAACATATAGATGTGGACAGGTTGATGGAGTTAAGTTCATTACGTGATACCTCCTTATTTTAGATTGGGCAGGGGTAAAACCCTGCAACGCGGAAGGCATAGTATTATAAAGGTGCAAATCCTTTACCTTCCTCTCTCATACTTTCAAGCCCAAAATATCATATAAAAATAAAAAGTAGGATTAAGTCCTACTTATGGAAAGTTACTCAAGTGGTTAAGAGGACAGTCTGCTAAACTGTTAGTAGGTGTTAAGAGCATCTAACAAGAGTTCAAATCTCTTACTTTCCTCCATAAAAAGGACAAACAGTATCGGGATTACAAGAAGATATTGTGCTAAAGAATCTAGTGTATGCTAGGTTCTTTTTTTATTTTAAAAGTGATATAATTATTTCCATTAATAATTATAAATAAATTGGAGGAAATTATGGATTACATTAAACAAATGGAAAAATATTCTGATGACTTTAAGAAATATGTAATAACAGAGGAGTTAGTTAAAGACATAAAAAAAGATTTAGATAAAATGTCTGAAAAAGATATTCATATTTTAAAATTAAATTTAGAAAATAAAATCTTAAGTATAGAAAAATATAATTATAATAGTGCTATATCTATATTTAATACAATTAGTGCAGCTTTCTTAGGATTTACTTTAGCGGCATATAATATTTCAAATTTTAGCTCTTTTAGGCTTTTAATAACAACTATTATTGTTATACTCTTCATAAGTTTCGGTCTTAGATTAATAAAGAATCAAAACGAAAGACTTAAATATATAATATGCTACTGCACTTTTTATTTGAAAATTATAGATAACAATAATAATTTTTAGTTATTGATTTAAAATTATTATAAAGTGAGGTGAAATAATGAATATACAAAGAAACGTAAATAAATTGATAAAAGCTTTAAATATTAATGGATACATATATCTGGTAAACAAAGAGCAATTCTTAAGTAAAAAATCAAATAAAGTATGTAGTGTATGCAAGTTATTTCACTTAATGACTATAGAAGAATATAACAATATGTATCCAGATAAAGAAAAGGACTCTAAAAAGTATGAATATGTTAAGGTAGAGATACTAAGTACATTCAAACAAGAAGAAATACTGTTAGAATTAGTAGATATATATAAAGAAGTAGGTGGGGCAGATGGATAATAAGAAACTCACACCTAAACAGAAAGCATTTGCAGATTATTATATTGAGTTAGGGAATGCAACTCAATCAGCTATTAAGGCTGGATATAGCAAGAGATATGCTAATACTAATGCAAACAAACTACTACAAAATACTACAATTTCTTATTATATAGATGAACGACTTAAACTGATAGAAGATGCAAGAATAGCAAAAGGTGAAGAAGTCCTCCAATATCTAACGAAGGTAATGAGAGGAGAAGAAAAAGACCAATTCGGACTAGATGCATCACTTCAAGATAGAACAAAAGCAGCAGAGCTATTAGGTAAAAGATATAGATTATTTGTAGATAAAGTTGAAG
>JAVXDN010000068.1:0-3242 GCA_036658935.1 Bacilli bacterium
ATATCTATATGATTTATTTTTTCTATAAACTTTTCTCTTAAGTTATAAGATATTTTTATTCCAATAATAGATGATAAATAAGATTTTAAATACATAAATATAGCTGAAATTATATATAAAACACTACATATAATTAATATAGTAAATATATATTTACTATTAATACTTAATCCCTTTGTAATACTATTAAATATTGAAGTAGTAATTAAACCAATCAAATAAGGAGATAATGAAGTTATTACAGCAGTTATTACACACAATAGTATAACTATTAAATAAATATACTTATATCTTCCTAGTAGCTTCTTTAAGCTTCTAAAAGTAGTATTAACTTTTTCTTTTTTCTTTCTCATATAATACCTCCAGTTTGTGAAGATATAAATTCTTGAAATACTTTAGAGTTTTTACTTAACTGCTCATAAGTTCCGATACATTCTATACTACCTTCATCCATAACTATTATCTTAGATTTATCTTTAATAGTTCCTACTCTTTGAGTTACTGTAATTTTAATTTTATTTTCGTATTTTTCTTTTATATTATTTCTTAATTTTTTATCTGTAATATAATCAAGTGCACTAAAAGAATCATCAAATAACAATACACTACTGTTTACTAATAAAGCTCTAGCGATAGATAATCTTTGCTTTTCTCCACCACTTAAATTAGTAGAAGTTTCTTCTATAAGAAAATCATAAGTATTTTCTTTAGAATAAACTAAATCTTTAACACATGCATTTTCACAAGCATTATCTAATTGTTCAATACTATAATTATTATCAAAACATAAGTTTTCTTTTATAGTACCTTTAAATAATTGAGACTTTTGAGGAATATAAGAGAAACTTTTTCTTAAAGAAGAAAGACTATAGTTTTTTGCCTCTATTCCATTAATTAATATTTCTCCTTTAGTTGGTTCAATACTTCTAAGTAATAATGAACAAATAGTAGATTTACCACTACCACTAGAACCTATAATACCTATATTATCTTTTTCATCAATTTTAAAATTTATATCTCTTAATGTATATTCTGCACTGTTTTCATATTTAAAAAATACATGTTTAAATTCTATTGTATTAATTTCTTTAAGTACTTCCTTACCTTTATCTTTAATAGATGATTTAGTCTTTAATACTTCATTTATTCTTTTAATTGATACGAAAGTTCTAGGTATATTTACTATAATAATCATTATAAGTAAAAAAGAAGATAATATAATTGCCATATATTGAATATACGCCATCATTGAGCCTACATTCATGATACCTTTATTAATAAGATCTATAGAAAAATATATAATAGCAACTGACCCTAAATTAACAACAGTTAAAGTAATAGGTTCCATTAAGAACATTATTTTATTAATAGTTTTATTTATTAAATAATTATCATTATTTACTTTTTCAAATCTTTTAGAAAAATAATCTCTTTTATTAAAAGCTTTAATAACTCTAATACCATTTAAAATTTCTCTTGTTTTATTATTAAGTTTATCAATAAGTTTTAATGCCTTATCCATTTTTTTCATAACTAATAAAAACATTATAGATAATAAAACAACTAAAACAGTAATTGATATAACTACTATATATAATAGTGAAGGCTCTGTCTTATAAGCCATATACGCTCCACCTATACCCATAACAATAGCAAAAATACTGAAATGTAATAGCATAGAAAAAACATTAGTAATATTCGCTACATCATTATTACATCTAGTAATTAATGAAGAAACTCCTATACCTTCTATATCTTTTTTAGATAATGTATTTATATGTTCATATAAACTTTTTCTTGTTCTAAAAGCGAACAAAGCTGAAAATTTAGAATTATTATACATAGTTATAACAGTAAGTATTATTGATAATACTGCAAAACCTAACATCTTTAAAGAAGACATTATTATAAATGTTTTATCTTGATTTATTATTCCTTTATCTACTATACTAGCCATTATATCAGGAAGTAAAAGTTCACAAGCTACTTGGAAAACAGTAAATATAAATATAATTATTATATATTTAGATAAACTTTTAATTATTTTTTTAATACTCATAATCTTTTCCTTTCTAAGAGATAATCATATTTATTATTTCATTCATTATATATATATTATCTTCACTAATTCTAAGCATTGATCCATCTAATACTAAGAGTTTTTCTTTAATTAGATCAGTTATATTAAACTCATCTTGAATATTTATATTATATTTCAAGAAAAAGTCTTTAATATCTATTCCTTTTATCTTTCTAAGTCCTAACATAATCTCATTTTCCATAGTTTCTCTTTTAGAAATAAATAATTCTTCTTTTCTATACTTACCTATTAAATATGAATTAAAACTTCTAGTATTAGTATATCTTATATTATCTATATATCCACTAGCACCTAAACCAAAACCATAATATTCTTGATTATCCCAGTATATCATATTATGAATACTAGAGTAACCTTCTTTAGAAAAATTACTAACTTCATAATGAATATAATTATTCTTTCTTAAAATACGCTTAACAATATTATACATCTTAGCATCAGTATCTTCATCAATTGGTTTTACTTTTTTTACTCCAAGCACTGTATTATCTTCTATAATTAAACTATATGTACTAATATGTTCTGTCTTTAATCTAAGAGCTTCTTTAATATCTTTTTTTACTGTACTTATACTTTCATTAGGTAGAGCATAAATAATATCTATACTTATATTATCAAAACCATAACTTCTACATTTCTTTATGTTATTAGATATTTCTTTTCTTGTGTGTTTTCTATTTAAATATTTTAAATTTTCATTATTAAAACTTTCTACTCCAATACTTAATCTATTAACTCCCATAGAATATAAACTACTAAGAAGTTCATCAGTTATGTCATTAACATTAATTTCAAAAGTAAATTCTATATTAGAAGATAGATTAAATTTTTTAATAATATTTCCAAGTGTACTTAATTGATTTTTATCTAATATAGAAGGAGTACCTCCTCCAATATATATAGATTTAACCTCTTCATTATCATAATACTCATCTATTTCATTAGACAAAACACTTAGGTATTTATTTACCCAAGATGAATTATAAATAAATTTACAAAAGTCGCAATAACTACATATACTCTTACAAAAAGGAATATGAATATAAACTCCACGCATATTACTTCACCTTCTTCATTATACCAAAGTACACTATATTTATATACCCATAATTTAACAGTAAAATAACTTATATATTGCTTT
>JAVXDN010000069.1:0-3236 GCA_036658935.1 Bacilli bacterium
CCAAGTAATGTTGCTATTTTAGGTAGATATATAATAACACCACAAATATTTGAGATTTTAGAAAACACAACGCCCGGTAAAGGTGGAGAAATTCAATTAACGGATGCTTTAAAAACTTTAATATCTCAAGAAGCTATGTATGCTTATAACTTTGAAGGTAGAAGATATGATGTTGGAGATAAACTTGGCTTTTTAGAAGCAACAGTTGAGTTTGCAATGAAAAGAGAAGAACTTAGAGGCCCATTTACAGAGTATTTAAATTCAAAGCCTTGGGAAAATAAATAGAATTTAAAAGTAAAAGCCATAGTAGGATTTATTTCATACTATGGCTTTACTTATATACCATTTAAATAAGTTGGTATATATATTTAGTTATTATATTTAAAGTGTCATATAATAATTTGATTTTTTCAAGTTTTTATAACTATTAGCAATTCCTAAAATAATAAACATTGAGATTATTACCTTTGGTGCACCATAGTAGCTATCTATTAAATTCATACACTGAAAAGCTATAAAGCCTGCTAATATACCAATGAAAATAGATTTGCTAAATTTATCTTTAGTAGAAGTTATCATTTTATAAAGCATAATAACTGATACTATAAGGAATGCAGTAAAAGCAATAGTTCCAAATATACCAAGTTCAACTTGGAACTTTAGAAATATATTATGAGGATGAATAGCTTTTAAACTTTCGCGTACAAAATAACTGGGATTACTCTCTAGGTAGCTTGGATAATTAAAAACATAGTTCTCATAACCTATACCAAACATTTGATTATTATTATTTATCATTATTTCAGTTATTTTCCAAATTTTAAGTCTAGAGCTATTTTGGGAAATATCTAATATACTAAAAAGCCTTTCCCTACTTGCCGGTATTATTAGAAGGATTATTGGTAAAACAGAAGCAAATATAATATATCTTTTATCATATAGGAAAACTATTATGAAACTACCAAGTACAAGTGCTAAAAGTGCATTTCTAGATTGAGATACTATTATATTAAATAATAAAAGTATTGTAAGTGTTCCATATATTCCTCTTGATATCTTTTCTTTAGAATTTATGAGTAACATTATACAAATGAATATAGAAAAAATACTATATGCACCTAAGTTATTAGGATTTTCAAGTGTAGATGATAATCTATGAGAAAGATCTAGACTGTTTCCACCTAACCTTATACCGATTAATTGAATTACTGTAATTATTCCAATTAATCCTGAAGTAAAGATAAAAGTATTTAGAACTACTTTAAGTTTCCTTTTAGTAGTAATTGTATATGAGATTAGATAAAATATAAATAAATAGAAACTAAAACGAATACTATGAGTAATTGAAACTCTTTTATCGAATGCAACAAAAGAAGATGTGTACATAAGTACATTAAGGACTATCAAAGTTAGAAATATTCTGTCATTTAATATTCTTTTTATATTTTTTATAGTTTGTTTTCTTTCATCTTTCATTGATATAAATCCAATAACTTGTAAAAGTATTAACATATAAATTATTAAGTCAGAATTTATTTTCCCATATGTAGGTAAAATAGGTGATAATACAATAAATAGTAATAATAATATAGTATTTAGTTTTTGATACAAATTCATAAATATACAACCTTTCATAGGAATATTTTATTATAATTATAGGTTTTTGAAATTTTTATGTCAACAATATATGAATATTTAATATAAGTAGATTGTGTAAAATATTTACAAGGAAATAAATTTAAAGTCGAAAATACTAAAAGTACGATGTTAAAGATAATAATTTGGTATGTTCAGTCCTAAAAAGCAAATAAGTTTTGAGTGAAAATAACCCAAAAGTATAATGAGTTATAGTATAATATAACTTAGATATATTACTTAAATTGCTATATTAATAGCTCAATAGATTAAGTTAAGTATTTATGATAGAATGTACTAAAATAATTTTAATAGCTCAAAGTGGAAGGATAGTGAATTTGTTTTATGAAAATATGTTTTCTTTCAGATATAAATAGTAGCCATACTCATAAATGGCTAAATTTTTTCTTAGAAAAGGGATATGAATTATATGTAATTTCTTTAAGAAAAGGAACTTTTGAAGGAGTTACTGTTCATTCATTAGATATAGATGAGAGCGTTGCCAAGGCTAATACAATATTAGATAAACTTTCTTATATGAAAAAGATTAAAGAAGTTAGGAACTTAGTAAGAGAAATACAACCTGATATACTTCATGCACATTATGCTTCAAGTTATGGGTTACTCGGTGCATTAACTAATTATAATCCATATGTAATTTCTGTTTGGGGAAGTGATGTTTATGATTTTCCTAAATCATCAATAGTTTGTAAGAATGTTTTGAAATATAATCTTAAAAAGGCTGATTTCATACTTTCAACATCACATGTTATGAAAAGGGAAACTGAATTATATACAAATAAACATATAGATGTAACACCGTTTGGAGTTAATATAGACTTGTTTAAGCCATCAGCTAATCCTATTAGCCGTGATGACATAATAATAGGAACTGTTAAGACTTTAGAAGATAAGTATGGAATTGAATATTTAGTTAGAGCTTTTAGTATGGTTTGTAATGATTTAAATGATTATTCATTAAAATTAAGAATTGCTGGTACTGGAAGTCAAGAAGCTTTCCTTAAAGGGTTATGTAAAGAATTGAAAATAGAAGATAAAGTTGAATTCTTAGGATTTATAAATCAAACAAGGGTTATTGAAGAATTCAGAAACCTTGATATAGCTGTATTCCCATCTACTCTTGATAGTGAGAGTTTTGGTGTAGCTGCAGTAGAAGCTGAAGCTTGTGGAAAGCCTGTTATTGTATCAGATTGTGATGGATTAATGGAATCAACTAAGCCAAATGAAACTAGTTTAGTTGTTAAAAAGAGAGATTATATTGATTTAGCTGATAAATTAAAAATACTAATTCAAGATGAATCATTAAGAAAAGAAATGGGAGTAAGAGCTAGGAAGTACGTTGTTGATAATTACAACTTAACTGATAACTTTAATTGTGTAGATAATTTATATAAAGATATTATTAATAAAAAATATTTAGAGCTAAAGAGTGAATAAGTTTCGAGTAAGAATTAATAAGTTAAAAGGCATTGAGTAATGAAAAATTACTCAATGCCTTTCATATTTTAAAAATAACATTGGAAAATTAACGAGGAATTAATCCTATTTTCTTTTGCATTTTTCGGAGTGTTTTATTTGCA
>JAVXDN010000070.1:0-3199 GCA_036658935.1 Bacilli bacterium
AAGAATTTATATAATTAACCTACTGTTTAATTTTCAAAGTTCATTTTCTCATTTGTGTTTCGCCCTTTTCTTAAGGACAAGTAATACTATACCATCTTAATTTATTAAGGTCAACACTTTTTTTAAAGTTTTTTTATTTTTTATGATTCACTTATAAAACAAGCTTTCCAATTGAACCTATTTTTTATTCATATTTAAATAATTTCCATTATTTCTTATTTAATAATTGTTTTATTCTCACTATATCAAATCCTAGAACATGCTCTCCATTAATAAGCGAAAACGGTACAGACATATATCCTAGTTTTATTAAATTCTTTCTAGCTTCTTGGTCTTTTGAAATATTATGTTCAATATATTCTATATCATTTTCCTTTAAATATTTTTTTAACTCTACACAGTTTTTACATTTATCACTGCTAAAAACTTCAACATTTATCATATTAATAATACCTCCTCTTTAAATTTGAAAAATACCATACTTGTATTTTTATCAAACATATATTAGATTAGTATTAAATATTAATACTAATATGTCAATACTATATTTTAGCTAATAAAGTTTATTTTAAATATAATAATTTATAAATTATTCGAAAGATTAATTTTAGGAGGGTTCTAAACATGATCAAAAAAGTATTAATTATGTCTGCATCTACAGGTGGCGGACATAATAGAGCAGCTAGGGCAATCAAAGAAGAACTAATAAAAAAAACAATTGATGGAGAAAATATAGAGTGTAAAATTATAGATAGTTTAAAATTAGTTAATACTACTATGGATAAAATAATCTCTAGAGGGTATGAAAAATCAGCTATATATACACCAAATGCTTATGGTAGAGTCTATCGTTTTTCAGAATCTGGTTTAGCTTCAAAAAATGAATTTAAAGATAATATGATAACTACATTTATGGCTAAAAAATTTAGGACATTATTGTTAGATGAACAACCTGATATAATAATCGGTACTCATCCTTTTCCTATGATAGCTCTTAGTACGCTAAAGAAACAATGCAGTCATGCTAGTAATAACATAGTTTTTCATAGTAGTCTCAATGATAGATTCGCTAGTCATTTTAACGCCGAATCATTCCCTACTCTTATATCAGTATTAACTGACTACACTACACATTCAACTTGGATACAAAATGAGTTGGACTATTATGTTGTTGGTCATGAGTACGTTAAAGAACTTCTTGTTTCAGAAGGTGTAGAATCTTATAAAGTTAAGCCTTTAGGAATACCTGTTGAAAAATCTTTTTTACAGCATAGATCTCGAGATATTGTACTATCAGAATTAGGATTTGATACTGATAAATTAACAGTACTTCTAATGGGTGGTAGTTTCGGAGCTGGAAATATAAAAGAAACTTTAGAAGAATTAATTAACATAGATAGAGATTTTCAAATATTAGTAATAACAGGAAAGAATGAATCTCTTAAAGAAAAACTAGAAAAAAAGTTAGAATTACATAATATCGATAAAAAAGTAAAAGTTTTAGGCTTTACAAATAAAATGAATGATATTTTAGCTTCTATAGATGTTTTAGTTACTAAACCAGGCGGACTTACTACTACAGAAGCATTACTAAAAGATGTTCCAATGATTATTCCTTATTATATACCTGGTCAAGAAGAAGAAAATTTAGATTTTTTATGTAATTGTGGTTCTGCACTTAGAACAACTAAAAAATATTCTTTATCTGTTTTATTAAAAGTACTTATAGATGATTCTTCTCGATTAGATATTCTTAAGAAAAATATAAAGTCAATAAGAAAATTCAATTCATCTCAAAATATAGCTAATTTAGTTGAATCTAAATTATTAGAAGTCAAATAAAAAAATCTGTAGATATTCTACAGATTTTTTATTTATCTTCTAATAGCCTTATCTAGGCTCATAAAAATCTTCCTCATAGTCATATTGATAGTTTTTATAGTTGTTTCTAAAATTACTTTCTTTTGATTTTAAAGATTTTTTCGTTTTCTTTTTTATGAGAACACTCATATCGTCAGCTTCAGTATATTTTTCTTTTTCTTTTAATGACTTCATTTTTTTATTTCTCTTTTCTTTTATGGCCTTATGTTCTTCAAAATTCATAGCCGATTTCATTTTGCACCCCTATTAAAATTTTTTAGTAAATTATACATAAAATTATACAATATCAACATTTATACTTCAATATTTGTATTACAAATTTCATACTAAAAATTCTATTAAGAAACGACATGAATTTATTTAAATAAAAAAAAATCGAGAATAAAACTCGATTTTTTATATTTCTCTTCTTCCTTCTAATGCTTTTGAAATAGTAACTTCATCTGCATATTCTAAATCTCCACCTACTGGAAGTCCATGAGCTATTCTAGTTACCTTTATACCCATAGGTTTTAAAAGTCTAGCTATATACATAGCAGTAGCTTCACCTTCTATAGTTGGATTTGTTGCCATTATAATCTCACTTACTTCTTGATTTCCTAATCTTTGTATAAGCTCTTTCACTCTTATCATATCTGGGCCTATACCATCCATAGGAGATATAACTCCATTTAAAACATGATATTGTCCATTAAATTCTTTTGTTCTTTCCATGGCAGCTACATCTCTAGGGTCCTCAACAACGCAAATAACCCTGCTATCTCTATTTTTATTAGAACACATACTGCATGGATCTTTATCTGTTATATTATAACAAATAGAACAATATTTAATTTCCTTTTTAGCTTCTACAATAGCTTTTGATAAAGCCTCTACATCATTCATGTTCATGTTGATAACATGAAAGGCTAATCTTTGAGCTGTTTTTCTTCCAACCCCTGGAAGCTTAGAAAATTCTTCTATAAGAGTTGATATTGGTCCTGAATAAGTTTGCATCTTATCACCTACTAGAATAATCCTGGGATATTCATTCCTCCAGTTAATTTGTTCATTTGCGAAGATTGCATATCGTCAACACTTCTTAATGCTTCATTAACTGCACTTAATACTAAGTCTTGAAGCATTTCTATATCATCTGGATCTACAACTTCAGGTTTTATTTTTATATCTACAACTTCTTTTTTACCATTAACTTTAACAGTAACAGCGCCTCCACCAACAGAAGTTTCTAATTCTTTAGTTTCTAATTCTTCTTGTATTTTTTGCATATCAGTTTGCATTTTTTGAGCTTGTTTTAATAATTGGTTCATGTTTCCAG
>JAVXDN010000071.1:0-3198 GCA_036658935.1 Bacilli bacterium
CATTTTTAATAATAGTTCTTGAATTAATCAAAATTTCTTTATATAGATGTGAATTCACCTTCTTAACTTCATTAATACCATCCATAACTCCAGTACCCCGACTTGAATTATTATGAGCATCAGAACCAATAAAACTATATAACCTATTCTTACATAACTTCTCTGCACACTTTTTAACATCTTTCCCAAAGAAACCAAGAATACTTCCCGTATTCAATTGAAATAAACATCCTTCATCAATAAAATTATTTAAAATACTAGCATCTCGAATAACTTCATGATACCTCTCAGGATGAGCAATAATTGGAGTAATCCCACGAAGTCTAAGTTCATACATAAAGTCGACACTTTCAGTCGGGATTACACGCATGGGGAATTCCACAAGCATGTACCTGCCCCCGTTTATTGTCCCAATTAAACCTTCATCTAAATCTTCAATAATCTTATCTGAATAATAAACTTCTTGACCATAATGAAGCTTACAGTCATACCCTTCATTCTTAATAAACTTATTAAGTTCAAAAGTAATATTTTTTACTTCATCATAAGGCGTATGAAAATATCCTTTTCGATAATGAGGAGTCATTACAATATCCTTTGTCCCCTCATTTATCGACTTTTTAATCATTTCCAGGGAAATATCGAGTTTCTTTGACCCATCATCTATACCTGGTAAAATATGCGTATGTATATCAATCATGCTCTTAACTTCCCCCTTCAGTTAAATAATTACTTATTTACTACCATAATAATAGTAATAACCATGCTTACCATTTTCTGCACGAGTTAAAACTGTTCCTAATATATTTGCTTTTACTTTATCAAGAACATCTTTAGCTGCAATTACAGCTTCCTTCTTCGTATGATTACCCCTTACAACTAATACAGTTCCATCAACTTTTGTTGAAATAATTTGTGAATCTGTAACTGCAAGTACTGGAGGACTATCTATTATTATTACATCATAAATTTTAGATAGAGCCTCAAGTAACCCTTCAAAAGCTTTAGAACTTAACATTTCTGAAGGATTTGGTGGTATCTTACCTGATGTTAAAACATATAAGTTATTCTCAACCTTTTTAATTGCTTTATCTATATTATTACTATTTAAAATTACATCTGAAAGTCCTACAGTATTTGATAAATTAAAACCTTTATGTATACTTGGCTTTCTTAAATCACAATCAACAATAATTGTCTTTTTATCTGATTGCGCAAAAGTTAAGGCAAGATTTGCTGATGTTGTTGTCTTACCTTCACCTGGTTCTGAACTAGTAACTAATATCTTCTTTATATCTTTATCAAAGGAAGAGTATTGTATATTAGTTCTTAATATTCTATATTGTTCTGCTGTTACTGACTTTGGATCTTTTGAAACTATAAACATGTACTCTACCTTCTTCCTCTTCTACTTTCTTGATCATGATCTGGAATTGTTGCTAGAACTGGTAAGTCTAATACTTTTTCTAAGTCTTCCTTAGTCTTAAATGTATTATCCATAAATTCTAAAAGAAGTGATATTCCAATACTCACCATAAGTCCAAGAACAAATGCTATTATTATGTTTAATTTCTTATTTGGACTAACTGCATTATCTGGAACTTTTACCTTTTGAATTATTTGAATATTACCATTTGGTATAAGCTTCTTTGATTCTTTAATAAAATTACCTGTTAGTACATCTAAGAATTCTGCTGCTTCATCTTTATTTGTATCTGTAAATGATACTTCTAATATTTGAGTATCAGCACGTGGAGTAACTTTTAAGTTTCCTGATACTGCATTAAGACTTTCATCTATATTTGCTTTCTTCATTGACTCTTCAATTATGTCATCAGTTTTTATAACTTCTGCATATGTCGTTAATAACTTTTGATACATTTGTACATCATTGTTATCGTAATCAGTTTTCTTACTTTCTTGCTTACCTATAAATAGTTTTACATTTGCTTCATACTTAGGCTTTATTACAAAAAAGCTTACTAATATTGAAATAACCGTAAACCCTAATGTTATAGCTATTATTAGCTTGTATCTTTTCTTCAAACTATTAAATATCTCTTGGATATTTATGTTCTCTTCATTCATATAGTGTTAATCCCCCGTTCCTTCTTTCATACGTCTATTTTTGAATTAATAATTAAATCAAAGTTAAAAACATGTTAAATGTTTTACTATTTTCTATTCATTTATACATATTTTTCCCTTTTCCCAATTACCAGTATAGTTATAAAATGCCAACTTTTCTTCATTTTTTAACAAAATTAACAAAGGTGACATAATGTTTTCACACTTTAGTCATATATAGGGGCATTAATTGCTTTTATATCCTAATTTCCATAATAATAGTAATAGTCATCTTTTCTTCTCTCTCCACCATTTAAAATAGCTCCTAAAATATTAGCATTAACTTTATCTAATATTTCCTTACCTGCTATAACAGTATCCTTTTTAGTCTTCTCAGCTCTTATTACAAGAATAACTCCATCTGATTTAGTTGATAGTATTTGGGCATCAGCTACAGCAAGAACTGGCGGACTATCTAATATAATCATGTCATATACTTCTGATAGTTCATTTAACAATGTCTCCATAGATACTGAGCCTAAAAGTTCTGAAGGATTTGGAGGTATCTTTCCTGACGGTAGAATACTTAAGTATTCCGTTTTTTTTATTATGCTATCCTTAATTTTATTATTATCTAAAATACAGTCAGAAAGTCCTTTGTTGTTAGAAATTCTAAACCTTTTATGAATACTTGGTTTCCTTAAATCACAATCTATTAATAAAACTTTTTTTTCATCTTGTGCAAAAGCAAAAGCAAGGTTTCCAGCTGTTGTTGACTTACCTTCTCCTGGTTCTGCACTAGTTACTAATATTCTTTTTATGTCTTTATCAAAGGAAGAGTATTGTATATTAGTTCTTAAAATTCTATAACTTTCAGCCTCGATTGACTTTGGCATCTTATCAACTATAAACATTATTTATCTTTCCTCCTTCTGCTTTTTCTGTTCCCCTCACTATCTAATTCATCAAATTCAGGTATACTAGATAGCACTGGTAATCCTAATATGTTTTCCACAGAATTTTTATCTTTAAATGTGTTATCCATAAACTCTAATAGAAGTGACAATCCAACACTCACCATTAATCCAAGAACGAAGGCTATAAGTATATTAAGTTTCTTATTTGGACTAA
>JAVXDN010000072.1:0-3045 GCA_036658935.1 Bacilli bacterium
AAGGTTCTTATAGTAATATGAATTTAGATATATTATTCAACAAGAATATAACAATCAATGAAACTGAAACTATTGACAATTGTACTAAAAGTAAGGGTGTAATAAGTAATAAAACAATAATGTCAAACCATCCTTGGGTAAAAGATGTAGAAGAAGAACAAAAACAATTAGATAAGGAAAAGGAAGAGTTTGGAGCTGATTTTGATAAAATACCATTACCTAATAAAGTAGGTGCAGGTAATGAAGAATAGCGAGTACTGGGAAAAAAGAATAGCTGAACCAACTTGGAACTTATATAACTCCTTGGAAGAAAAGAATAGAGCATTATTAGAAATGTATCAAGAAGCAAGTTCAAATATTAGTGAAGAATTATATAGAGTTGCTGAAAAAATGAAAACTGCAACGCCTATGTTATCTGATATGCATAAGTTTAATAGACTTACTGATTTACAGAATAATATTAATGTGATAGTTAAGGAGCTTGGTGCTAACGTAGAAAGCTTTAGTAAGAACAATATGTACAATGGCATTAAACTTAATTATAAGGCTACTATGGAAGCATTAGATAAGATAGATTTTGCTATGCCTAATAAAAAGTTATTAGAGCAGTTATATAATAAGCCATGGCTAGGTAGTAACTTCTCTGAAAGACTATGGAAGAATACTAAAGTTTTAGCTATGAACTTAAATGATGTATTAACAATAGGATTACAACAAGGTAAGACGGTAACTGAAATGGCTATACAATTAAATAATAGGATGAATGAAGGCTTTAATGTAGCACATAGATTAGTTAGAAGTGAAACAATGCATTATTTGAATGAAAGTAGCTTTAAGGCATATGAAGATGCAGGATGTGAGAAGGTTCAATTGTGGGCTGCAACTGATGAAAGGGTTTGTCCTAGATGTGGTATTAAGCATGGCAATATCTATAGTATGAAAGATAGACCAGCATTACCACTCCATGCAAATTGTAGATGTACCTATTTACCAGTAATAGAAGTTAATGATGCAATTAAAGATCATGATAAAGCTAAAGAAGATATTAACAATGAGTTTAATAGAAGAAGTGGTTTAGACAATGGATTAGATAATAAAAACAGAAAGTTAAATATACCCAAAGAAACATTAAAACACTCAAATGAAGGTGACTTTACTAATCCTAGAAATCCTAAGAAGATTAAGCCAGGAGAAATAAGATTTAAAAGTGGTGGACATGGAAACAAGAATATAAAAATTTTACAAGAAAAAGAAATAGAGTTTAATATAATAAAAGAGTACTCTAATGGTGTACGGTGTGGTAATGTACCTAACCATGGAGAAAAGAATAAGAGAAAAGATATGAATCAAAGTTGGTTTCCTAAGAGTTGGACTGCAAGAGATATTGAGAATGCAGGTATATATGTAGCCAATTTAAAAGATAAAAGCAAATATAAAATAGATAAGTTTGAGTTTAATGGAGTTACAACGGCTATGTATAAATATGCTAATTATAATGATGTTACAGTAGTGATATGTTATAATTGTACTGAAAGAAGAATAAAAACTATTTTCCCAGATAGTACACAACGGTTATTAGAGGTGATTAAAAATGATTGATATTAAAAGAGTATCTGAAATACTACAATATAGGAAATGGACGGAAGAACATAAATTTGATGCGCCTAGTGAATGGTTGGTTGAACTGCCTAAGATATTTGTAAAAGATATAAATGAAACTACTAATTATTTTGACAATTGTACTGAAGAAGATATATCAATATATACTGAATTATTTGAAGATATTGCAGCGAAATCACAAAGTAAAGAATTTGTTAAATTTATCGAGAAATTAGAAGGGAAATATCCTAATATTGATATGAAAGCAGATATTTATTGGGCTAAAAATGCATTAGAAGATTAGAGAGCATTTACTTAGATTAAAAGTAGATGCTTTTATTTAAGCATTTAAATAGTTAGGATATAGTATTTTAAGTTGGAGGTATTATGGTGATAAATTTAAATAATATTAAAATAGATTGGACAAATTTTTATGTTTTAACTTTAGAAAGTAAGCAAGAAGTATTTTTTAATAATCGTGATTTTGGAATAGGGCATACAGAATTAACAGCAGAAGATTATTTTTCATGGGCAAAAGAGGGAATTGATCAAAATAAAGAAATTTCGGTAAAAGAAATAATAGAAATTATTAGTAACGTAAAAAGAGCTATAGATTGCAAATGTGAATCTTTTCTTAAAACATATGGGTTTATTGAAGATATTAATTCGGTTAATTATCCATGGTTTAAAGAACTTATTAAGGGTGAACCAATATCTTTTCTATCATTGATAAGCTACTTAATGGATTTGAACCTTATAATAATTGAAGAAATTCGAAAGTTAAGAAATAAAACAGAACATGACTACTCTATACCCACCATAGAAGATGCTAAAAGAGCTGTTGCAGTTGGAGAATTATTTTTACTTGCATTCAATCAAAAGGTGAATAATATTAGGTATTATTGTCAGATATCAAGTGAAAAATATGATGACGAGTTTTATATTTGTTTATATAGAGATGGAGATGAAGATCCTTTTAACTCTGATTCTCTAATTGAAATAAATGATACAATATTTAACTCTTCTAAAAAAGAATATGCAATGCTTCTCAAATTATTAGTAAATGGTGATTTTAATAATTTACCATTTCTATTTAATAAAGAAATACCTTCTAAATCTATTCGATATAAAGAATATTTTGATGAAGATGCTATGGGTAACTAAATATATACTGATCAGTAGTATTTTTAAGTCTTAGAAATAAGGCTTTTTTCTTTTGCCTTTTTTAGCTTTATTCCAGGCGTTAAAGAAGAAATAAGTAAGCTATATTAGAGAAGCAAACTCGTACAAAAGCGTAAATATAGGAGGAGATAAATATGAAATTTGAAGAATTACTAAAAGCTCAAGGATTAACAGACGAACAAATTAGCGCAATCACAAAATCTATGAGTAAAGAAAAGATTTATACTACTACTCTTGAAAATATAGAGGATAGGTATAACAAAT
>JAVXDN010000073.1:0-3000 GCA_036658935.1 Bacilli bacterium
ATTTTACCTAAAGAATTAATAAGTCATTCAGGTGTACTTAATTTTACGACTAGCATGGCTATGGCAGATAAAGCAATAGCCAAATATAAATTAGATGATGAGAGATTTAGGATAAATGTGCAACTAAATGAAGCTATACAAAATTATGATATGTATAGATATCCACAGATTAAGATTGCTAATAAGTTGATTCCTATGATTGCAGCTACACTAGTTATATATAACATATTTAATATTATATTAATAGATATGAAAAAACAAATAGGAATGGTAAGAGCAATAGGGATGACTAAGAAAAATGTAAGGTACATGGTATGTATCCAAAGTTTTATAGTGTTACTTATGGGACTAGCATTAGGATTTTTACTTGGAATAATAGTGTCATTCATAGGTCTTAGAAGTATATACAATGAACATATAAGTATTTATATAAGTAAAGAAAGTATAATAGAGCCTTTAATTATGGCAGTAGTTTCAGTAGCTATAGCTAGTATTTTTACTATTTATAAGTGTGGAAAGATATCTCCAATAGAAGCTATTAGAAGTAATAATAGTTCAAAGTCAATAAAAAAAGATAGATTTTATCATAAGTTAATAAGGAAAGTATTTGGGATTACAGGATATATGGCATACAAAAATATATGGAGATACAAAACAAGAACAATTTTATCAATACTTTCAATAAGTATGACGGGTTTTTTATTTATAACCAATATGGTTGCATTTAACCAACATGCTAAGAATGTAGACAGTCTTAGCCCGATTATTACGGAAATGGGAGAAAGTGACATAATACTTAGTCATAATTCTAATAACTCAAGTGAATATTTTAATGAATACACAGATGATGAAGTAAGTAAGATATCTAAGATATATGGAGTTAGTGAATTAACTAAGAGTATGAGCGCTACAGGATACTTAAGCTCAAACAAAGAAAGTATAAGCGACTACTATAAACAATATAATCCGATAGATAGCGATGAATCAAATTTAGAAATAGGAACAGCTATAAAAGGATACGATAAAAGTACTCTTAAAGAACTAGGAAAATATCTAGAAGATGGAAACATAGATAACTTAAAAGAAGAAGGAGATACAATAAGTGGGGTAGTATCTAACCATTTTTATGCAGGTACAGAAATATCAAATGATGCAATTACATTAAAAGATTTAAAAGTAGGAGATGTTGTTGAAGTTAAGATTCCCGTAATTAATGATAAAGAAGTAAAGTATGTTAATCAAAAAATTAAAGTTGCAGGATTATTAAATTCTGACTATATTTTAAATGTTGCAGGTGGAACGGACTCACTATTCCAAGTGATATTAGATGAAAATAGTTTTAAAAATTTAACAGGAAAAAAAGGCTTTAATAATATATCTATAAAATTACAAAAGGATAAAGAAGAAGAAGTCGTTTTAAAGGTAAAAGAAATAATAAATGAAGATGACTTTAAGGAAATGGAAAGTAAATATGAAAATAGAAAAATTTCTACTGAAGGAAATGAAAAACTTAAAAAAGAGGTATTAGTGAGTGTAGTACTTACAATGGTTATATCATCTATAAATATAGGTTGTATAGTTATAACAAATACAATGATTAGAGTTAAGGAAATTTCAACATTAAGAGCTATAGGGATGAGTATGAAAAATATTAAGAAAATGATACTAAAAGAAAGCATTATATATGGCGTTTTAAGTTCAATAATAGCTGGAGTATTTTCTACTTATGATACTTATAAAAATATGCAAAGAGCAAATGAAATTTTTTCTCAAGGCTTAGGAATTAAACAAGCATATGAATTTAAGGTGCCCGTAGTAGAAATACTTCAGTTTGGGGTAGCAGCAATACTTATATGTGTAATTGCTGGATATTTAGCAAAAAACAGAGTTTCAAAATTAAGTATAGTAGAAGGTCTTAAAAATGAAGAGTAAAGGTGGTGGTTGAGGTTATATAGCATTAGGTATCATAATAATAATTATTATGATACCTAATATATTTATCTATATGATATAAAAATATGCTAATAATTGTTAACTTTGATTATACTCTAAATTATTTTAAAGTTTAGTTTTAAAAATTACTCAACTTCTTTATACTCAACTGCTAAAATTATTCCTTTTGTATCATATGAAAATGTTATATTGTTCCCATTTTTTTCTTCCCACATTTCAAGTGTTTCATTACCTTTAATTTCATTGTATTGCCTCCAACCTAATTGAGTTAAATCACTTCTTAAATTTTTCTTATTTAGTCCTATAAAGTTTTCAAAGTAATCTTGAGCACTATTAAACGATTGACTAATAGGTTCTTTATTTTTGATATTTACTTGAGGTTGTTGTTCAAACACGAATACAAATACAGCAATTCCAATTACTAATGCTACAGTTAATATTTTAGACGATAATTTCATATATATATCCCCCTTATTATATAAAAATAATATAACATATTTTTACATTGCGCTAAAGTTTATAGATTCAAGGCAATCATCAAAATATATTGAGAGATTAATATCCATATATTTAATTATTAAATGTAGTTATTATAATGAAATAAAAGTCATATAGTTTAAAAATAAGTTAAAAAATTTAATTAAGATGAGAAGTTGCATATTAATAAAACAAGATTAGATAAATAATTAAAAGATGTGAGGGAGATTTAAAATAATGAAAACTTTGAAACTAGATAATGATCAAATAAGTTTAATAAAAAAAGCAATAAATAAATATAGTAAAGAATTAGAAAATGAACACTTAAGACTAGTAAATACATCAATTACACAAGAACAAAGAAAAGAATACACACAAGAAAAAGAACTAATTAATAGCACAATTGCTAAATTAGATAAAAAATAAAAACTTTAAAATTATATGCATATTCTTTGTAAGAATGGTTAATATATAATCAGATAGTTAATTAAGTTTAACAATCAATCAACACTGATTACGCAAAAGCTAGATAATATCTTACCTTTTGGTAGTATCTTTGGAAGTGTTGGT
>JAVXDN010000074.1:0-2948 GCA_036658935.1 Bacilli bacterium
ATGAAAAAAGGAGATTTAATATCTAGAGTAACTAATGATATAACTACATTAGAAGATTCAATTAGTGAGATAATACCTGGAGTAATATATAATATAGTTTTAATGATAGGTACTTTAATAATGATGTTTTATATAAGTTTTACTTTAAGTATTATAAGTGTTTTAATAATACCCGTTTCTATAATAGTTTTATCTTTATTTGTTAAAAAAATTCAAAAATATTTTGATTTAAATCAAAAACAATTAGGAGAGATAAATTCTTTTATTGAACAGAGTATTACTAATCAAAATGTAATATCATCATTTAATAAAGAAAAATATTATAATGAAGAATTTGAAAATGTAAATGATGAGTTATATATTTATACTTTTAAAAGTACTTTATATTCATCTTGTGCTGGACCTATTATGAGCTTTTTAAGTAATTTTAATTATATATTAGTAATTGGAATAGGAGCTTTTAATGTAATTAAAGGAAGCTTACAAATAGGTGGAGTTCAAGCTTTTATAGGATATATAAAGAGCTTTACTAGAACTGTCACAGATATGGCTAATTCATTATTAAATATTCAATTATCTTTTGCTTCAGCTAAAAGAATATTTGAGATATTAGATATAGAAAATGAAGTAGAAGGAGAGATAAAAGAACTTACTTTAAAAGACTCTATTATATTTAAAGACGTATGTTTTTCTTATAAAAAAGATACTCCTATATTAAATAACTTAAACTTAACTATTAAAAAAGGACAACAAATAGCGATAGTAGGAACTACTGGAGCCGGAAAAACAACTTTAATTAATTTACTTATGAGATTTTATGATATAGATAGTGGATCTATTACAATAGATAATAAAAATATTAATGAATTAAATAAAGATACTCTTAGAAGTAAAATAGGAATGGTACTTCAAAATACTTGGGTATTTGAAGGGAATATTAAAGAGAACTTACTATTTGATAAAGTACTAACTGAAGATAGTTTTGAAAAGCTAATAGAAGATTCTAAAATAAGACATTTAATATCTTCGCTACCTGGTGGAATTAATTATAAAATTAATGAAGAAGCGAGTAATATAAGTGATGGGGAAAAACAACTTCTTACTATTGCACGAGCTCTTGCATATAATCCTGAGGTATTAATTTTAGATGAAGCGACATCTAATGTAGATTCAAGACTTGAATATATATTAAATGCTTCTATGAAAAAACTTATGAAAAATAGAACTTGTTTGATAATAGCTCATAGACTTTCTACTATAGTAGAAGCTGATAAAATAGTAGTACTAGAAAACGGAAGTATTATAGAAGAAGGAACTCACAGCTATCTTTTAGCTAAGAAAGGTGCATATTATAACTTATATAATTCTCAATTTGGATTAATAGATGAATAAGATGAAATATTATCTTATTCTTTTATATTAAGACCATTGCAAAGAATATCTAACAAATGATGTATAATAATTATAGAGGTAAAATATATGATAAATAGATTAGATTATTTAAATGAACTTATAAAATGGAAAGACAAAGATTTAATTAAAGCTATAACAGGAATTAAAAGATGTGGTAAATCTACATTATTTAGTTTGTTTATAGAATATTTAAAAACACAAGGAATAAATGATAAGCATATTATATCAATAAATTTAGAATCACCAGAATATTCATTTGATGGATATATGGATTTATATAATTATGTTAAAAAACAAATAGTTGATGATAAAGATTATTATATATTTCTTGATGAAGTACAAAATATAGATATGTTTCAAAAAGCTGTTGATGGTTTATATATAATGAAAAATGTAGATTTATATATAACTGGATCTAATGCTTATTTACTATCTGGTGAGCTTGCTACGTTATTGACTGGTAGATATATAGAAATAAAAATGTTGCCTTTATCATTTAAAGAATATAAAGAATATTTAAATGTCGAAGGAGATGAAAAACTTTATTTAAGATATGTAAATAATAGTTCTTTTCCATATGCATTAAAATTAGATGATGAAAGTGAAATAGATAGTTACGTTGATACTATATTTAATACAATTATAGTAAAAGATGTTGCAACTAGAAAAAAAATAGTTGATACATCTATGCTTAGAAGCGTAACAGAGTTTTTATTTTCGAGTGTAGGCTCAACTATGTCAGTAAAAAAAATAGCTGATACATTAACTTCTAATGGTAGAGCTGTATCTGTTCATACTGTAGAAAATTATCTAGATGCATTAACAGAAAGTTATATTTTTAATAAAGTATCAAGATATGATATAAAAGGAAAACAGTATTTATCTACCGGAGATAAATATTATGCTACTGATGTTACTATGAGATATGCTTTACTAGGAAGAAAGAACTTAGACCTAGGACATGTACTTGAAAATATAGTATATTTAGAACTTAAAAGAAGAGGTTATAAAATATATATAGGTAAAATGGGTGACAATGAAGTTGATTTTGTTGCAGAAAATAAAGAAGGATTTACATATTTTCAAGTCGCTTACACAACAAGGGAAAAAACTACATTAGAAAGAGAATTGACTCCACTTCAAAACATAAATGATCATTATCCTAAATATATATTAACTATGGATATTGATTCTGAGATTGATTATGATGGAATCAGAAAAATGAATGTATTAGATTGGCTATTAGATAAATAATAAATTAAATAATAAATATCAAAGTTAAAACTAAACTAATTAAGCTTAGTTTTTTATTTTCTTCATGCAAACAAAGTTTTGTCTTGAAATAAAAACGGGGGGGTATAATTACTATTAGATAAGAGTAAAATATTAAGAATTAAAGACATCTATCTTACACTAGGTCAATCTTCATAGTTCTTATATTTTGCTTTCATCTAATAAAAGAGGTGTAAGGATGAAAATACTTAAAAGATTTAAAAATAAATATATAACACTACTAGGAATATCACTTTTATTTA
>JAVXDN010000075.1:0-2944 GCA_036658935.1 Bacilli bacterium
AAGAAATATATGATTTGATAAATGATTATATAGAAAAAACTAATGAGTATGGTCATACAGAAACATTATTTTCATACAGAGCATTATGTGCTTTTAGAAAAAAGATAGCTATTGAATTTGGAGAAGAATATGGATATATAACAATACCTGAGGAACAAAAAATAGACGAAGATTATTTTTCAATTAATGTACTTGGTCCTATGCTGAAAGGATTTTATAAAAGAATAATATCAAATACTTATAAATACGAAGTAGAAAGACAGCTTAATATAGGTGATACAAGGCATATAGCTTTTACATCATTGTTATTACAAGGGGTTTCGCCTATAGAAATAGCTATGTTAGGAGGTCATACGTCCTTATCCTCACAAGACCATTATCAAGGAAATTCTTCATTTTATGCTGATTCAGAGATGATAGATTTTGTGAGTTCTAAAATGCATAGACGTAGTATATCTACAAAGGCTCTTAAAGATATTATATTTAACAAAGATAAATCAGAAGAAGCACCTAGAGATTTAGAGCAGTGTATACAAACAGAAGATGGTGTAGGATATTGTACAATAGATATAGATAATGATATATTAGCTTGTGGAGATGAAGAGTTCTGTATAGGATGTAAACATTGGTGGTGTCCTAAAACACAGGAAAGTTTTATAGAAGTACAAGAATACTTAGAAAATAATATCGCTTCATCTTTACATGTAAAAATACAGCGAGAGAAAGTATTTCTACAAAAGTTATTATCAAAGCCTAAGACAAAGCAATTAAATGGAGTATTAGACTTAGATAATGATTATGAATATAAATTAAAGACTTCCATTAATAAATTAAATAGAGAGCTATCCAGACTCTCAGATGTAGAGGTAATATTACAAATGAATAGTGGGTTAAATCTAAATGATACTAATCAAGATACAAAATTATTTTTGGAAGGAGAAATGTAATGGCAAGAGCTAAAAGAATTATAGATAAAGAAGAAGTTGATGAAATAATATATTTAAAGCTAAAAGAGCTAGGAGGTATGAAGAAAAGACTAACGTATAATTCAGTTTTTACCTTTAATAAAGAAATTGCAAATAATCCTAAATATAAACGAGAAAATGGAGATTTATTTAGCTTATATGGATATGATTTTTGGGCAAGTAGTTATAACAATGAAGATTATTATGGAAGACAAAGAATAAATGAAATAAAAAATGCTTCTAATGTAGTTGTAGCTGGGAAAGAGTTCATACCAGAAGTAGAAGATATTCATGCATTAGTAAATGAATATTATAAAAAGCCTGAGGTACTTTATAAGAAGCTAGCTAGAGTGTTTGAAATGGATAAAAATAAGTTAAAAAACTTAGAAGAAGAAAATAAAAAGTTAAAGAAAGAAAAAGAAAATTTACAAAAAGCGTTACAATTATTTGAATATGAATTTGCAAGTATATTTTGTAATAGTCGCTTAGCTGATAATTCATTAGTAGATGTTATATCTATGAATAAATCAAAGGATTCTGTGGTTTATGAAAGTTTGAAAAATATGTTTAATGATGATAAATTAACTGAGTTTTCTAAAACTGATGAAAAAAATAATGTAGCTGATAAAAATATTATAAATTTAAAAAGAGAAGAACGAAGAAAGAGAAGAGATGATTTATTTTAATTAACATAGAAAGCAAAATCTAAGGTGGAGAGGAGATATTAAAGTTGAAAATTTTGATAGCAGAAGACGATAAAAATATTAGCAATATAATTTCAGAGAGCATAAAAGAATTTGAAAAAGATATAGATATTGTAGTTTTTGAAGAAGCACAAAAAGCATTACAGCATGCAACAAGTAATGCCATTGATATATTTATTTTAGACATACAATTAAAGGACTATAAAGGAACACATTTAGCAAAACAATTAAGGGAAATAAACAGATATAAATATAGCCCAATTGTTTTTGTTACAGCTCTTGCAAGTGAGGAACTTTTAGCTTATAGAGAGCTAAAATGTTATAGTTTTTTAATAAAACCATTTACTAAAAGTGAGATAAACGTTGTTCTTGATGATGTTATTGGGTACAAAAAACAACTAAAAAGTGTTTCTAAAATAATAAGAATAGAACAAAAATCCTTTGTTTTTGAATATAACTTAGAAAATATTATTTATATTGAATCTTTCGGAAAAAAACTAGAACTTAATTTATGTAATGAAAATAAGGAGACTAAAGAAATGATATCAGGATATTCATTAAAAAAACTTTTAGAGATGATTAATGACTCTAAATTTATCCAATGTCACAAAAGTTATATATTAAATACAAATTATATAGAAAAAATAGACAAGGTAAATAATTTAATATATTTAAGAAATAATATGGGAACTATTCCTATAGGAAAGAAGTTTTTAGATGGAGTATATTAAACTAATTTCGCAAACACTACTTGATAGTAGTGCTATGTTCTTATTATGTAATTATCTATCTAACAAAAGAATAGAAAAATCTAATAAAAACTTATCTTGGATTATATTTATTAATCTAGTATATATATTTTCTAGATGGAGTGTATTAGTTACAGATAATTATATACAGCCAACGGTGGACTTTATAGGATTTGATATATTACCTGTTAACTCTTTATATGGAACATTTCTTTTATGCATATTTTTAATGATAGCAAATAGTATATATCTAAAGATGGAAAATAGCCAAGCATTTTTTGCAACTATAGCTTCTATTATAATATGGATTTTTATAAGAATACTTGCAGTAGTTCCATTTAAATTAATAAGTGTTCAAAATATTAATATATATGAATATGGATATAGAATAGTTACATTACTTTTAATATTAATTTTTGTTTTGAAATTACCGTTATATAAATTTAAAGAGTATTTAAAGAATAACAGTTATATAACTAAATTAATACTACTAAATTCACTAATAGCATTATTAGTATTAGTTTGG
>JAVXDN010000076.1:0-2915 GCA_036658935.1 Bacilli bacterium
ATTTGATATAATATAAATGAGAAAAAGCTTAGTGCGTCAACACTAAGTTTTCCTAAAACATTTATTTTGTTTTGGGCTATTGGAAAATTAAATAGTTATTTAATCAAGAAAAAGACCAATTAGGGGGTCTTTTTTTACTTTAATCTAAAAATTAAGTATCATAACTTAACGGTTTTTAGTATGATTTTTAAAATACAGTATTAGGCCTTTCAGATGGTGCCAAAAGTTATAGTTAAATAATTTTCAGAAGAGCTCTCTTAAGAGCTTTTTTTTTTGTGAAAATTAAAGTTCGTATAAGATACCAAAAACGAACTTTGTTAATATACAATGGATTAGAACATAATAAAAACTATATACGAACTTTTTGTTGATTAAATACGAACTTTTTAATATTATATTAGTATATTAAATTTTATAAAGTGATGAGGACTTAGAAATGGCAAACAAAAAAACAATAGCACTAACAACAGGTAATTATAATCTAATAATTGATATGCTAAGATCAGGCTTCAATAATGATGATGGAAAAATTATTAGGCCTAATGAAAGAATAGCAACAGCTCTAGTAATTCAAGCAAATTTAGGATTGCGAATAGGTGATGTATTAAGATTGAGATTAAATGATTTTATCAAAGATGGTGATAGATATAGACTTAATATTGTAGAAGCTAAAACTGAGAAAAATAGAACTTTTACGGTTCCAATAGAAATATATAATTATATCAAAATGTATTGCTTAGAGAATAATTTAAAAGCTACTTCAAAAATGTTTCAAATATCGGAAAGAGCAGTTCAAAAACATTTAAAAACTGTGACTGATTTTTTAAGAATAGAAGGAGTATCAACACACAGTTTCAGAAAATATTTTGCAACTCAAATATATGTTAATAATAATTATAATATAGCTCTAGTTAGAGAGTTACTACAACACAGCACAATTGCAATCACTCAAAAATATATAGGAATTTCTAGTGCTGAAGTAGAAAATGCTTTAAATAATCATATATGTTTAAGATAAAAAATAATAAGATATAAGGATGTGTCTATAAAAATGAAATATTATTACTCTACAGTTGACGATGTTATTCTAACCCATAGTGGTATCATAGAAAATAATTATCTTGAAACTATTATTTTACATTTTGAAAAAACTAATTCTAAAGGAAGTTTCGATATAGCTGAGCTAGTTTTGCCTAATTATAATTTTACTAAGGTTATTGGATTTAATGAAGATGAACTATTTGAACTAGAGGACTATGCTAAAAATAATGCACCTTTAATTTGGGAATTAGCAAAGGAATACGAGCAAATCTAGATAAAAGAGTAACAAAAGGTATGAGATATAAGAATGATGATAGTGATGAAGATTAAAATGTTTAAATAGTGACTAAAAAATAAAGAAAAGTCGGTACTTTTGTTACGTATATCATATTAAAAGGGAATTAATTACATAAAGTTAAAGGAAAGTAGTGCTTTTTTTAACGGTTCTAATACAAATAAGTATGACAGATTAAGATTTAAAGTTTGAAGTTTATAATAAATTAGTGAGGAAGATACTAAGAGGAAGGAGAAAGTTGATGAAGAAAATATTATTAAATAAAGTCAAATGCAATATATGTGGTGAAGAAATAGAATCTAAGAGTACTCATCATTTTGTATTCTGTAAGTGCAAGAACGTTGGTGTCGATGGTGGATTAGACTATCTAAAAAGAACAGCTCCAACGCGCGAGTCTTTCACTGAATTATCTATAGTTACTGATATTGAAGAAGAAGATTAGTTCTTTATAAAAAATATTAGAGATAGCAAAAAAATAATTTAATAGTAGGGGATAGGAGCTTAAATTGAGATTATTACAAGTAGAAAGAAAAGAAACGTGGATTAATGGAAGAAAGTATATATCAGAAATACTTAACTATAATCATACAATTATAGCGGATGAGGTACTTTTTCAGCTTATGAAGTATTTTAATAACACAGCCACTGTTGCAAAGGGTGGAACTTTATTTCTAACTAAAGATAATGTTACAGAAGTTAAAAATGATTTAAATAAGTTAGAAACAATAATAAACTCAAAAAAGGCTGAGTTATTTCCTGATATAGCAGTATATTCTGATTATAATCAAAGATTTAGTAAAGGTTTTATTGGAGTACCAGCCCTGGTTGTTGAGATATTAAGCCAAGAAAATTTAGCTTATGATGCAATAATTAAGAAGGAGTTGTATCAAGAATATGGCGTTAAAGAATATTGGATTATAGATACTTTAGTAAGTAAGGTTAGAGTATTTAGATTAAATAGTAATAAATATAAATTGATTTTTGAATATAGCTTTTTAGAGGTGATAAATTCATCAACATTTAAGGGTTTAAAGGTTGATTTAAAAGAAATAGAGTTAATTGAGGACGTGTTGTAGTTGAAAGACATAAGAGAAATAATAAGCAGTAGTATAAACTTATATCTAGGAAAAGTTAATATATATAAGGATCAAAGTGTATTATTAGTTGAATACATACAAAAGAAATTTATTAAAATTAATGATGAATTTTATCTCATAAAAAATGGCTTAAAAGGTGTACAAGTTTCAGACGAAGATATGGAGTGGGCAGTAGAAACATTCACAGAAAGATTATATTATAGAATGAGTGAAGGACCTACTAATATTTCTAAATATGTATCGGCTAAGATAGTTGACTTAGCAGGTTACAGAGAATTAAAGAATAATAGATAAGGAAGATGGTAGTACGAAAGTATTACTATTTTTTTTGATAAAAATGGTATATGTTTAGAAGTTTATATGTTATAATTTATGTATGACATATAAAATACATTGCAATACATGACAAATACTAGTTTATTTTTAATATAAAAGGGGTTTTGATAAAATGAGTAATGAAATTAAAGCAGTATCATTTAGAT
>JAVXDN010000077.1:0-2878 GCA_036658935.1 Bacilli bacterium
TCATCATAAAATCAAGAATACTTATTTTTTATTTATTTTGAATCACATTATAAAAAAATAGTAGGTAGACTTATATAAAAATCTACCTACTACTTATCATTCTATTATTATTTATATTTTTACTATTAGTAACATATTAAAATCCAATAACTATTTACTATTATTAACTATTTCTATAATATCTATATTATTTTTAATTATTTTTCTCCCTTCATTTATAGAATATAATGTAGGAATAATTATTAAAAGTGATGCTACTACTCCTATTTTAGCTACATTCAATTCTAATTCATAATTTAAAAACTCATTAACTCTTTCTTTTAAAGTTCTTTTTCTTAAAACTTCTTCCTTTATCTTATTACTAAATTCCTTAGTAAACTCTATATCATCAAAGCTATTTTTAATATTCCTAGTTACCTTTCCATCAAATAAAAACTCAAAATTTTCATCCATCTATATTCCCTCACTTTCTTCTAAGAATCTTTTAAGTGCATTCTTCCCTCTTCTAAGCCTTGTCTTCACTGTATTCTCATTCTCGTTAATTATTAATGCAATACTCGATATTTTCATTTCTTCAAAATAAAACATATAAAGTAAAAGTCTATATTTTTCAGAGATCTGCATCAATGCTTTTCTCAAATTTACTGAATCTAAATTTCGTAAAATTACCTCTTCTACAGACTTACTATCACTTACATAATCTAAATGCACTGATAAATCTTCAAGTTTAAATTTATTTCTCTTTTTCAAAATATCTAAACAAGTATTAATAGTTATTCTATATACCCAAGTGTATATTCCCCCATTGCCATTATACTTATTAATATTTTTATATAACTTCAAAAACACTTCTTGGCATGCATCCTCAGCCTCTTCTTTATTACCAAGTTGTATAAAGCATAACTTTAACACCTTAATACCATAATTTTTTAATATTTCTTCTATTACAAGTGAGCTATTTTCATTTATTTTATTAATAACTTCTTTTCCCGTTAAAGTCTCCATTACTTCCCCTCACCTAACTCTCTACCTCTAATTTACTCATAATCAAATAAATAAGACTGATCATTTTTTTGTGATATTACTTATATAAATCATCCTACTCCCTATCTATCATCATCTCATAATTAGCTCTATCAAATCCTGTTTTATTTATTTCTTCTAATCTATTTATTAGTTCTTTAGCATAATCATATTCCTTTTTCTCTATTGATAATCTCATTATAGGATAAATATACTCCTCATTCATAGGTTCTTCTAAAAGTTTATTATAAATCCAATTATATCCTTCTTTTTCTTTACCTTTTAAAACTAGTTTTTCACCTTCATTAAGATTCTTTTTCTTTAACTTTATTTTATTTTCCCACATTTTAGATTTTGAAATTAAATTTCCATCACTATCATAAGCAATTACTCCTAGTGAAATTTCTTCACCATTTATAAAACCTAATAAACTTTTAGCATCTGTTTCTATTCCAAGCTCCCCACCTTCACTGCCTGTGTAGATACTAAAACTTTGCATAGACCCCTTAGTTAAAGGTACTCTCATTTCATTTCCACTTGTAATTATATTTGTATACATCTCCATACCATTATTCCCTATTGCTAAAGCATAGCCAACCGCTTCTGGTACGCTCTCATAAGTTACTACTATTTCATCTTTTTCTCTATCTTCATCTATTACTTTAACATTAACCATAGGATTAAAAACAATATCAATATTAGAAGTTGCTCCCTCTGCAACAGATATAATAGATATATTTTCAGGTCTTTTCGCAACTACTTTATCTCCATATATAGATGATAAAGTAACACCAATTGAATATCCCGTATCTACTATAACTTCATCAAATATAAATTCCCCTTTACTATTTGTATAAGTAACTTGTTCTTTGTAAATTTCTTCACTATAAAGTGATAAATTATTAGGGCCAAGTGAACTAACTTTAATACCTGACTCCATATTTAAACCTATTTTAGCATTAGGTACAGGTTCTCCTTTAGATACTACAGTTCCACTTATCTTTCCATACTTTAATGACTCATAATAACTTTCATTAAAGGTAACTTCATTTTTATTACTATCAACATCTGTAATATCAATATCCTTAATGAAACTTATATCATTAATTATTCTTTGGTCTATAATACTATTTTGCATAATATTTTTCTTTTGCCAATATCCATGTTCATTTAATTCAAATAGGTTTATTCTATTTCCACTTAATAGTTTCAAATCATTATTCATATAACTTATTATATTTATATATCTATATAAAATAGGTATCTTCCCTGTATTCTCTTTACAAATTTCTAAAGCTCTTTCATAGTTACCAGTTTTTGCATAATAAACAACTTCATTTAATATACCTACTGCCCATATTTCCTCTTCATCACTAGCTTTAGCATTTTCTATTAGCTCTAAAGCTCTTTCATTATTTCCAAGAGTCATTTCTAAATTTATTAAAGCATTTATATTATATTTATAATAATCACTATTTTCACCAATATTAATTCCATTTTCGAAATAAGATTTTGCAATTAAAGATTGCTCTTTATTTCCGTAGTTCTCTAAAAAACTACTACATCCATTAGTATAGCTTACAAGTAACTCTTCATTATAATTATAATTGCTCATACCTAATAAATAATTAGTTTTACCTTTATTAAACTTAATAGTTGGCCAATTATCATATATTTTTAAAGCCCCAACTGTATATGTGCTTAATTTATTTCCATTAATATATATATCGCTACTATATCCTACCTCCCCAATAAAGTACATTAAATAAGGAATAGTTATAAATATCATAACTGCTGATAATAAAATAGTTTTAACCTTAACTCTAATTATCTTCATTTTCTCACCTCTTTTAAT
>JAVXDN010000078.1:0-2841 GCA_036658935.1 Bacilli bacterium
CTATTTATATCTATATCAAATCCGTATCCACTTATAGAATCAATAAATTTAGTTATTTGAGTTAGGGTAATTTGGTTCTTGTGGATAAAATACATCGAAGTATCCAGTTATATATGCATTGTCATCTTTATCTACTGCTATTCCCATCGTATAAAAATCTCCACTATTGCTTTCATCTACATAGGTAGGTAAACATCTTATATACTTTATATATTTATTATTTTGTTTTTCTGCCAATACTATCATTCCTTATAATTTTTTACTTCAATCTTATTTGAAATTTCAGCACAAAAAAACTACCAATAAATTATCTTATCAGTAGTTCTATAATCCGTTACTTTTCCCCTATAACCAATTATTTTACTCTTTAATTATATTATTTTCATAAATATAATACAATGGAAACCGTTTTACGTTTTTCGACAAATTTTTCACTTTTATTCCTACATTCTAGTCTTTTCAATATATATATTTATATTTTCAATCAAAATATTATTAAATTTTTCACTATTTTTTATCTTTAATAAAAATAGCCCTCAATAAAACTAGTTTATCAAAGGCTATCTATAATTATTTTTCTATATCAGTAGCCACTTCATCAAGTGAGTTACTTTCATATCCATTAGGGTTTTGACTTTGCCATTTCCACGAATCTTGGCACATTTCATCTATTCCAAACTCTGCTCTCCAACCTAACCCCTCATAAGCTTTTGTAGGGTCTGCATAGCACTTAGCTACATCTCCTGGTCTTCTATCTACTATTTTATATGGTATTTCTCTACCACTAGCCTTAGCAAAAGCCTTTACTAAATCTAATACACTATATCCTTTACCTGTTCCTAAGTTGTATGTAACTAGTCCTGGATTTTGCTCTAATTTTTCTAAAGCCTTAACATGTCCCTTGGCTAAATCTACTACGTGTATGTAGTCTCTTATACCAGTTCCATCGTGTGTATCATAATCATTGCCAAATACACTCAACTCTTCTAATTGACCTATAGCCACTTTAGTTATATAAGGCGTTAGATTATTAGGTATGCCATTTGGCTCTTCACCTATTCTTCCACTCTTATGTGCTCCAACTGGGTTAAAGTATCTTAGTATGGCAACATCTAAACTAGAATCTGCATAACACATATCTCTTAGCATATCTTCTACCATAAGCTTAGTTCTTCCGTATGGATTTGTCACTGATAGTGGGAAGTCCTCTAATATAGGACAAGTATGTGGATCTCCATATACTGTAGCTGATGAACTAAATACAAACTTCTTAGTATCATGTTTTTTCATAGCATCTAGCAACACTAATGTATTTATTATATTATTACTGTAGTATTCATGCGGTTTACTAACAGATTCCCCTACTGCTTTTAGCGCTGCAAAGTGTATTACTGATTCTATGTTATTTTCTTCAAATACTACTTCTAGTTTTTTTCTATCGGTTATATCTATTTGATAAAACTTTGGCATTTTACCCGAAAGTTCTTTTATTCTATCTATTACTATTGGGTTACTATTGCAAAAATTATCAACTATAACAACATCATAGCCTGCTTCTAAAAGCTCTATGGCAGTGTGGCTTCCTATATACCCTGCTCCCCCAGTTACTAAAACTGACATATTCCTACCTCTCTCTCTTTGTCACTCAAAAATATATTTTAAGGGACTATTATTTACTATACTGCTTTAGTATTTTCTTCTATAGTTTTTTTCATATATTCAATTAAGTCTGATTTTAGATTTTCTCTTTTAAGTGCAAAGTCTATCGTTGCTTCTAAAAATCCTAACTTGTCACCTACATCGTATCTTCTTCCTTCAAAATCATAAGCATATATTGCTTCTTGGTTACCTAATGTTTTAAGAGCATCTGTAAGCTGGATTTCTCCTCCCTTACCCGGTTCTTGCTTTTCTAATATATCAAATATTGCAGGAGTTATTATATATCTTCCTAATATTGCTATATTCGAAGGTTCTTCACCTAGTGCTGGCTTTTCTACCATATCTTTTACTTTATATATTCTATCTTCTATATGTTTTACATCTAATATTCCATATTTACAAGTGTCCTCTGGGGCTACTTGCTGCACTCCTAGTATAGATGTTTTGTACTCATCATAAGCTTCTGTAAGTTGCTTTAAGCATGGTTTTTCTCCATCTACTATATCATCTCCTAGTAAGACTGCAAAAGGCTCGTTTCCTATAAAGCTTTTTGCACAGTGGATAGCATGACCTAATCCTTTTGGTTCTTTTTGTCTTATATAATGTATGTTTACCATATTAGATATGTCTCTTACCATGTCTAACATTTCTTGCTTTCCTTTTTGTTCTAGTTCTAATTCTAACTCTACTGATTTATCAAAGTGGTCTTCTATAGATTTTTTGTTTCGTCCTGTTATTATTAGTATTTCTTCTATTCCACTTTCTATTGCTTCTTCTATTATATATTGTAGAGTTGGTTTATCAACTATTGGTAGCATTTCCTTTGGTTGTGATTTTGTTGCTGGTAAAAATCTTGTCCCAAGTCCTGCTGCTGGTATTATGGCTTTTCTTACTTTCATGTTCATGTCCTCCGTTGTTTTGCTTATTTATATATTAATTTACTATTTAGCTATATTTATTTGAATTGAATTGAATTTATATACTATGAAATTATAACATATCTTTGATATATTGACATAACCAAAAAATAAAAAATATGGTATAGATTACACTATACCATATTTTTATCTTAATATAGACATTATACTTACATATTAATACGGACTTATTCCTATACCCTCTGAATTAATCTCCCAATTATCGATAATTGTATCATGTGCCATGTTTCCATCTTGGTTAAAA
>JAVXDN010000079.1:0-2824 GCA_036658935.1 Bacilli bacterium
TAATATTAGTTTTTATTATATTAAAATAAGTATTTATTTGGTTTGTTGTAAGAGAGTAAACTTCATCCAGTCCATAGTAATCTAACATTGACTTTAATGCTAATGTACATCTAACATAGTGATTTACTTTTCCATTTGAAACCTTCTCATTAGCTCTCATGGAATCTAATTTATCTTTTATATATCCAAACCACTTTTCCTTTGTGTACTCTGAGTTTGAATTAAATCCATTCCAGTCATTTAATTCATTAAGCCTAATTTGAAAAGTATGAAAATATGTTGAACCCAATATATCATGATTTATATCATATCCAGGTGAATTGTAATCTATCTTTGTAGGTACCATATTAAATTCTAATCCCTTATCGTTCATTACTTTATTTTCTTCTATTTTTTCTGATTCTTTTTTCTTAGCCCTAGTTCTTTCTTTTTTTATAGTTCTCTTTTTTTCACTTAATTCCTTAGCTAATTCTTCAACCTCAGATATCTTAAACCATGAATTATCCTTTATCATTGTAAAGCTATATTCTAAAGTATAAGCTATTCTAGGAGGTTCATATTTAGTTAACTTATCCTCATGTGAAGAAAATGTTTTAGGTGTAAAATATTTGTTTTTCACAACTGATTTTGGTATATATTCAGAGAAGAATTCCTTCTGTTCTTTCACTAGTTTTTCTATTACATTTTTATCAAAATAAAATCCTTGATAATGTCTTATTTCATTCATATCAATAGACTGTTTTAGCTTTAAAA
Organism: Bacilli bacterium; assembly: GCA_036658935.1. Taxonomy (GTDB): domain Bacteria; phylum Bacillota_I; class Bacilli_A; order RF39; family UBA660; genus JAVXDN01. The sequence continues at coordinate 754 of JAVXDN010000079.1, forward strand.
ACATTTTGTCGCTCATATTTAGCATCTTACTAGCATCACTGGTAGATAAATATTCCCCTGACTCTATTTTTCTACCTATATCTGCTCTAGACTGTGTATAGTTATCTAATTCTGGCTTTTTAAATACAACTTTTATATTCCAAATTTTATTTAATGTATCTCTACAAATTAACTTGTAATGTGGCGGTATTAAAATACTTTCAATTCCCTCTTTTGATAAATTAGAGCATATCTTATTGGCTTCTCTACCATTTACATGAGTATTTTGAAATTCACATAGTTCATTTATTGCACTCTCTATATCATTCTTATTGTAATAAATTTCAAACCTACTTAACTTTAATTTTCTTATTTTAAATTCATTTACAACTCTATATACAACTTGATTTGTATTTTTAAAATATTTTTGTGTTATATTTAACATCTCACAAAGTTCTTCTTTATCTACATAATTTGATTTATCTTCATTAATATTATCAGCTTCAAACTCTAATTTATTTCTCATGCATTTTATATCCTTTCTTATTTTAATGCTTCTTTACTTAAATTTTGTAAGTTTTCATCAATAGCTTCTACCATTGCTATTCTATCTATATAAGCTAATGCAGATGATAAATTCCTATCTCCTCTAAGACTTGCAACTATTTTAGCATCAGGAACTCCCATAGAGTTATTAGCTAATCCAGTTTTTATTATAAAATTAGTAAATACATGTCTACCTATATGAGTAGACCATGCGTATTTCTTAAGAGTCTTGCTTTCAACTGGCTTAGAATTTTCAAGAAACTCTATAAAATCTGATTTTAATTTTTTAAATCTTTCTTCGTACACATCACCTGTCATTGGATTTCCCTTTTTATTAACAAATAAAGCTTTAATATTAGTTCTTTTCTTTAATCTAGATAAGTACTTCATATGTTCATCCCATGTGTTAAATAATTCTTGATTCCAATTAAATACAACTTGATTTCCCCTTATGAATTTAACTTGTGATTTTTTACTCTTTAAACTTTTAAATAAAAATAATTGCCTATCATTTATATCTAAAAATAACTTATCTTTATTTCGATTTACTTCTACTGCATCTATAGTTAAATTTACAACTTCACCTAATCTTAATCCACCCATAAACTGCATAGCTACACCCAGTGCTATATCAGGATAATTATCTCTTGCATATTCTAAGAACAATTCCCATGTTGCTCTTTTCATATCTGCTAATTTTATCGCCTTAATACTTTCTCCATAGCTATTGGTAGGATTAGTAGGAGGATAAAATACTTTATACTCAAGACTATATTTAAATGGAGATATTGAAACTCTCTTTCCTTTTGATGTTACATTCCCTTTATTTTTTATTGGTACTACTTTATGTTCAACTACAGCATCTTTATTGGTAAGTATTTTTTTCTTATTTAAAAATGTGTAAAATGCTATAAGTATATTTTCTTTTCTTTTCACAGTAGAATAATTATTTACTACTAGTTCTTCTTCGCCTTGCTTATTTACTTTTGTCTTTCTTGTTCCTATATATGTTAAGTATTTAGATGCATGAATAAAGTTTAAACCATATATCCCTTCTTCTTGTAATATGTCAAAATATTCATCTTCACCTAATTCTATTTGTAGCTTTAAGTAATTGAGAAAATCACATATTACATATCCATAGTGAATTTTTGTATTAACAGCTTTTTCTGACATATATACTTCTAGAAATTCAGTTAGAGGACTAGGTTTCCATACTAATGGATTTGCTTCATCTACTTCTACTATTAGTATTGCATATCTATCTTTTGCTTTCCATCCTGATATATCATTTATCACTTGTTCCTTTACTTTATATATAATCATACATCTTCCTACCTCTCTTTTTTATCTCTTTAACTTAATATAAGTATATCATATATTTCTATAACTTATCAATAATAATATAGAAATACACAAATAAGTATTTACAATACTTCATAATCAATTTAATATCATAATTATCTTTATTCTATAATATTATACAGATAAGTACAGGTGCCCTTACAGGAGTTATGAAAGCATATGAAGATGCGACTGGAAAACC
>JAVXDN010000080.1:0-2723 GCA_036658935.1 Bacilli bacterium
CTCCATCTGTATAAGTAATAGTTCCTAAGTTAGCGGTATTTATTACTACATCATTTCCTCTACCTGCGACGCTTGTTGTAAACCAAGCATAAGTAGCTCCTACTATTCCTAATACTAATAGTATACTAGTTACACTTATTATTACAATTGTTTTTGTTTTTCTCATAATTGTTTCCTACTTTCTTTTATAAATTAATTATATGAAAATAAACAAGCGTTGTCAACGCTTGTTTACTTATATTAAACACTAATTTACTATTTCTAAAGAAGAAATAATTATCTGGTATTTATCCATTCTTTTTTCTACTTTTCCTGTTATTTTTATTATATTTCCTTTTTCTATAGAAGGAAGAGTTTTAAATACCTTAGGAAACATAATCCCTACACATTTATCATATTCATCACTTAAAGTAATAAAACACATCTTTTCTTTATTTTTAGTATCTATTACTTTAATACTTTCTACATAAAGTATTAAAGTAATTATTTTATCAAAATAATTTTTAAAATTAGATAAAGTATTATATTTATCTCTATTATATTTAAGTATAGGATGATTTTTAATATAAAAACCAAATAATTCAAATTCTTTATCCATAAGTTCTTCTATATTATATTCTTCTTCTTTAACTAATTCAGGTATCATTATAATACTTTTATCTTCTAAAGAAGATAAAGAACTATAATTTAAAGCTAGCTTTAAATTATTCATCATGGTTTTTCTTGAAAGATTAAATAAATCTAATGATCCACTCATAATAATATTTTCTATTTTAGAAACACTTATTTTATCAAATACTTTAGATATAAAATCAAGGTAATTCATATAAGGTTTATTTTTATTTATTATAAAAGCTGTTTCTTCACTAATATTCTTTATAGTATTAAGCGGAAGATAAATAAGTTTATCTTTTATAACATAATTAATATCACTAATATTAACATTAGTTCCTTTTATTACATAACCACTAGATAAAGCTTCTTCTAAATACATTTTAGTTTTTATATTATCATTAACAGACATATCTAATAAAGAACTTAAGAACTCTTCATTATAATGAACTTTTAAATAAGCCATTTGATATCCTATTAAAGCATACGCTACTGAATGAGATTTATTAAATCCATAATTAGCGAACTTTAAAACTAAATCATATATACTTGCGGCTTTTTTCTCTTCTATTCCTTTTTTTATACATCGAGATACAAATATATCTTTTTCTTTAAAAATAACACTTTCTTTCTTCTTACTCATCGCTCTTCTTATATTATCAGCTTCTGCATAAGTATATCCACCCACTGACTTTAATATTTCAAGTATTTGTTCTTGATAAATTATAATTCCATTAGTACTCTTTAAGATACTTTCAAGTTCAGGAATAATATATTCTATTTTTTCTATTCCTTTTTTTCTTCTAATAAAAGTATCAATACTTCCCATAGGTCCTGGTCTATAAAGAGCGATAGCACTTACTATATCATCAAAAGAAGAAACATCTAATTTTCTTAAAAATGATTTAATTCCATAACTTTCAAATTGAAATATACCTAAAGTATTACCTTCTTTATATAATTTTAAAGTATCAGTATCATTAAGTGGAATTAAATTAAGTTTTAAATCTATATTCATATCTATTTTGATTTTCTTAATAATATTATCTATTATAGTTAAATTAGATAAAGCTAAAAAGTCCATTTTTAATAATCCCATTCTTTCTAAATATTCCATACTATAACATGTAAGAATAGAAGAACCACTTTTATATAAAGGAACTTTATTACATAGTTTATCTTTACTTATAACTATACCCGCGGCATGAATACTAGTATGTCTTTTAAGACCTTCAAATTTCTTACTAATAGTTAATAATAATTTTAATCTTTCATCATTATCAAATAAAGAAATAAAATTATTATTATTTTCAAGATCTTTTAAAGTATCTTTATCATGAATACATTTAACAATTTTTGAAACTAAAGAGACCTCTATATTAAGAACTCTAGATACATCTCTTATAACAGCCTTTGACGCTAAAGTACCAAAAGTAATTATATTAGCAACATTACTTCTTCCATATTTCTCTATTACATAATCTACTACTTCATTTCTTCTTAAAAACTCAAAGTCTATATCTATATCTGGCATAGTTATTCTATCTGGATTTAAAAATCTTTCAAATATAAGATTATATTTAATAGGATCTATCTCAGTTATTCCAAGAGAATAACATACTAAAGACCCCGCTCCACTACCTCTTCCTGGACCTACTACTATATTATTTTGTTTAGCATATTTTACATAATCATATACTATTAAAAAATAATCTATAAAACCCATTTGTTCTATTACACTAATCTCATACTTAAGTCTATCACTATATATTTTAGGTACATTATAATTTAATCTTTTAAGTAATCCTTTAGAAGATAAACTTCTTAATAACTCTTTAGAATTATTAGAAAATACAGGAATATCAAAACTAAATTCAGGAAAGACAAAATCAAATAAAGAAACAAAATTATCTAAATATAATATATCTTCAGTACTTAAAATATAATTATTTTCTTTTATATCATAAGTATCATAATCTTCTATTGTCTTATTATCTCTTATCATATATAAATATGGTAAATACTTATTATCTTCTTCTAAAGATCTCATTTCATTCATATAAACTATATTATTAGAAAACTCTAAAGCATTAATCTTTTCTTGTTTATTT
>JAVXDN010000081.1:0-2714 GCA_036658935.1 Bacilli bacterium
CTTTTTTCTTTAAGATGAAAAAAATTGCCTTCATAATAGTTTCCTTTCTATAATAGTTAAATTAATTGGATATAGAAATTATCTTTTTTTGCTTTAGGTCTTTAGATAATTATAAGACCTACAGTTAATATATACTTTGTTTAGGTTATCTTTTGTTTATATAAATTTCTTTATATATAAGTCCACCGAATCTATCTATTCTCCTTTTTAAACAACTGATCAATTCTTTTTTCTGCAACCTTATTAAATAAACAAATAATTCCGGTTAAAACTGAAGAAAAGAGTCTTAAATTTGAATTCATTATAGCAAAGGAAAGTACCCTTTACAACAAATAAAAGGCTATTATATGTTATCAATTTTTAAACATATAATAGCCCCTAAAATTTGTTGTTATTCGACTTAAATTTCTTACTTATTTTTGTTTTCTGCTAACGAAATAATATCAATAATTGCAAAGACGCCATTGTTAAGATCGTCATCGGAAACATATTTATCTTCAAGAAGAATAGTAAAGAGAAAATGAGATACTCCACCAGCAATAAACTCAGCATCGCATTGATCAAGATTCTTATATTCTTTTTTAATTGCAAGTTTGATTGAATCATCAATTCTTAAGAAAAAATATGACTTTAATAAGTTATAAGCTAAATAAGTAAGGATTACTTTATCGTATTTAACAAATCCAATTGCTAAATTTCTAATAAAGAGTTTTAAATTGAATTCTGGTTTTTCGATTTCTTCGAATAAACTTTGAGTTTTATAAAAAATTAGAGTTTTAAGAAAGTCATCTCTTGTTTTAAAATAATAATAAAATGTTTGACGATGAATATTCGCTTTTTCACATATTTCTGCAACTGAAATAGACTTATTTTCACCATGAAGCATTAGTTCTTCACAAGCATTTATTAAGTCAATTATCTTTTCTTGCTCAAATATAGTTTTTTTCATACTTTTAATTATATAAGAAAATTAATTTTGAAAAAAGTAAAATATTAACTTTAATTTATAAATTATTACTTCTTTTCACTTTAATTTTATGTCAATCAAACTTTGGCGGATTTGTTCTTTGATTTCTTAATCTTTTCTTTGATCTGTTTATTTTTATAGATAAAATCTATCGTATCTTTTATCGTTTCATCGATATTACGAGGATGATAATCTAGTTCTTTTTCAGCAGCGAAATGAGAAAAATTAGAATTAGTTCTAAGTGTTGTTAAACTATAAAGAGTAAATAGTGGCTCAGATTTATGAAGGATAAAATGTAAAGAAATAAGAGGAATAAACATCTTTACAAACCAATAAGGAAGGACAACTTTAATAGGTTTCTTTTTAGTATAGATTGAAACAATTTCTAATAGACGAGCAATAGTAATGTAGTGTCCATTTAAGATATATGTTTTACCATAAGTCTTACTATTAGATAAAGTTAAAATTGCATTGCTTACATCTCGCACATCAACAATATCGTATCCTCCACGAACAATAGCAGTAAGACTTCCACTAAGATAGTCTCTAATTACTCCTGTTAATCGACCTAATAAATAATCATTTGGACCTAAGAATCCTGATGGCATCACTATATTTCCACGAAGTCCTTTTTCAACTGAAGAAAGAACATAATTACTAGAAGTAGCCTTTGTCTTTGCATATAGTCCTCTAACTTTTTCTGGATCAAAGCTTGATGTTTCACTAATAATGCCTTTTTTCTTCTCTTCTAATGCATGGACACTACTTACATAGATAAAATTATCAACGTTATCTTCTAAACAAACATCGGTGATATTTTTAACACCATTAACATTAATATTGTATATTCTTTCATCATACTTCTGTGATATCGAAATTAAAGATGCACAGTGAATAACACGTTTAAGATATAATTTGTTATTCTTAATAAACTTAACTACATCATCTTTACTAAGGATATTACCATTAATTACTTCAAGTAGTCCTTTATATTCTTTTACTAACTTATTTAGTCCATTATCATTTGGTAAACTAAAAGCATAGACCTTAAAATCTAACTTTAGGAGCTGTTCTACAATTGTACGTCCTAGGTGTCCAGTAGCACCCGTTACGTAGTAGGCTACTTTCTTTTTCATATGTTCTTCTTCCACCTATATTATGACATGCAAAAAATAATTCATATATAATAATGATAAAAAATCTATATAGAAAAAAAGATATAAATACTACTTTCTTTTCTTACTTTGTTTAGCTACTTTTATGTTATTAAGTGATGTTTCAAGCTCTACTCTTGAAACATCACTTAGTGCAATATCAAACGCATTTAATTTACTTAAAGATTCATACTCTAATACATAGTCTTCTTTAACTTTTTGCTTCATAATTGCACCACCTTATTTTGATATTATCTCACTTTTTGCTCTCAAGATAAATATTTTTTAGGCAAAAAATAAAAAAAGTGAATTATAAGACTAAATTCAGTTTTGCTTATTTAACGGAATTTAGTCTGCGAATTATTTTTAAGATATAATTATTATATTCTGTAACTTAAAAAGGATATTTAATGATGCTTTAAAAAGTAATCAAAAAGCATTAGTTTGAGATTTAAACAAACGTATAAGAAAATTTTTTCCAAAAAATAAATCTATTGATCATTTAACGCAAAAAGAAATCAAACAATATAATATTTTATTAATTGAAGAACCAGTTCGTTCATTAGATGGTATGCCACCAAAAGAAATTTTTA
>JAVXDN010000082.1:0-2643 GCA_036658935.1 Bacilli bacterium
TTCTTTTGCTAGGTTTAATGCACGCATCATTTTTAAGTCTGGGTTTTCTATTGTATGGTACATAAGAGATACAATAAATGTTTCAACATATGTTATTAAGAGTATTCCTGGATTAAACATTTGGAAAATCATTGCAAATGAACCTACTGCTAAAAATGCAAATAAAGGTAAAAACTTTTTAGTCTTTAAATCTTTAAAGCTTCTTATCATACAGTAGAGCATAATTAATACGAGTATAAACGATATTATATAAGTAAAATCTACACTAGGTCCTACAGAATATCTCACTGTAAAATTGTTTTTTATAATTAAATTAATTGGTAGTATAAATATTATTAGTACTACTAGCCAATAAATTAATATTAATATTTTTTTAATAAATGGTTTAGTTTTTATTATATCTTTTTTATTATGTGAAATATAGAAGATATAGATAGTAAATACATAAGCCCATGTTATAATGGATACTAGATAAGCTTTTAATATTATATTTCCTATTATTTGATAGTTTGCATATATTTTAGCTGCCAAAGAGCAACTTATTTCTATTAATAAGCCTATAAAGTTTGCAATAATAAGTACGCCGTACATTTTAGTTTCTGATGTTTCAATATGTTTTTTAAGAAAAAATAATGTTAATATTAAAACACTAAATAGTACTGCACTTAATGGGAAAAATATTCCACTACCCATATAATTTTCTCCTTATTCTATGTATAATTATATCATAAAAAAAGATTTAAATATTAAATCTTTTTTAAAGTACTAGTTTATGAGAAATATTTAGTTTTGCTTTTTCTCTTTCATACTCTTCTTTAGCGTTTTCTTCTAAGGTTGGATAGTCTAACTTATCAGCCTCTGTTCTTGGTAATTCATTAACAAATTCAATACTAGTAGGTATTTCAAAATCTTTTAGTTGAACTATTTCTCCGTTTAGGTTTTTTATTTTTTTTGTACACTTTGATAATATATACTCTTTCATTTCATTACTAGGTATAATTCCTTCATTAAGTACTATGAATGCTTTTCCTGTATATATTTGCTGATCATCTGGTTTCTTAACTACTGCACAAGCACTAATACCATCAATTAATGAGATTGTGTTTTGGATATAGTCACAGTAAACTTTATTTAAAGTAGAAATAATATAGAATCTTGTATTTCTTCCAGTTAATGTGAAATATCCATCTTCATCTAGTATTCCTCTAGTTCCTGTTCTAAAATATTCTTTACCTTTATAATAAAATTTAGATTTACTTGTTAATGGTTTATTATTGTAGTATTCCTTAAACACATGTTTACCTGATATACAAAGTAGTCCTTCTTCACCATAGGCTAGTTCTTCTCCGGTATCTTCATCTATAATAATAGGATGACTTCCTACTAAAACTTTACCTACTGTTTCAGGTTTGTTTTCTATTCCTACTGCATTTGTACTTGCTCCAGAGGTTTCTGCATTTCCAGAACCATTACAAAATGTAACATTACTATTATGAGATTTAAAGAATTCTTGTCCACTACTAGATTGTTTTGTAGTTAGAAAGTCTCCTCCTGATATAAAGGTGTTAATTGATGATAAGTCTTGATTATCTGCAACATTTCTTTTTATAAGTTCTAAGAGTGCTGGACTTCCAAATATTATGTTTGGATTTTTGGTTAAATAATAGCTTATATTATCAGAAGATAAGTTAGGGGTTAGAATTGCTTGTCTACCACATAATAAAGACATTAGTACAGATGTAACAAATCCATATGGATATGTGAATGGCACACAAGCTAGAACTTTTTCTCCTTTTGTATTTAACAGGTGTGTAGAATTTTTCATATATATTCCTGATGATAGTATATTATTATTAGTAAGTACTACAGCTTTAGGATTACCTGTTGTTCCACTTGTATATAAAATTAATGAATCTTGAGACCCTCCATATAAGGAATATATAGGTTTATTATAATAATTTGAGACTATTCCTAATTGGTTAAATGATATTAAATCATTATAACCTATTAGTGAGTTTCTTTGTTCATCAAATTCTTTATTATTTATTTCTTTATTTGACAAAGTAATTATTTGTCTTACTTTTGTATTTGTCTTTATCTTTTCATTATATACTCTGTCTTTATCAAAGTTTACAAATATTTGTGATTCAAACATATTAAGATGTTTTTCTATTTCTTCAATATTTGCATCATAATTTAAGAAAGTTATTGTAGCACCTATTCTATTTGCTGCTAAATAGGCTGCTACTGCTTGATAAAGATTAGGCATACTAACACTAATAATGTCTCCTTTTTTAGCTCCTAATTCTTTAAATGCTTTAGATATTGTAACTACTTTATCAATCAATTCTTCATATGATAAATTAAGATCTAAGCAATCTATAGAGGTTTCTTTTTTATATAATTTACTTGTTAAACTTATTGCATTATATAAACTTAGAGAAGGTATGATTGGATGTTTGTCAAAAAATTTTTCATCTTTAATATGAACTGCATCTTTTGATGGATATTTTTTTTCAGTGTTCATTTTATATTCCCCCTTTTAAAATTGATTGTTATTATACCATGTATTAAGTTATTTGTAAAACTTTTTAATTATTATATCTTAACATTATGATAAACATTACTAACATCATCTATTTC
>JAVXDN010000083.1:0-2603 GCA_036658935.1 Bacilli bacterium
CCCTTATATAAAGGGCTTTTGTATTTTAATTGGTGGAGAATAAGGGACTCGAACCCTTGACCCCCTGCGTGCAGGGCAGGTGCTCTAGCCAACTGAGCTAATTCCCCAACTTAGGTACTTAAGATTTCTCAAGTAAATTGATTTTATCATAATAAAAGAGATGAAGTCAAGGGAAAATTTGAATTATGTGTGCTAATGTGCTATAATAGGCACATTAAAAAGTTGGGGGTGAGTTTGATGTCTCTTTTTGCAAATGATAGAAATTTTTTATCAAGATATTTGAATTTATTAACTAGTAGATTTACTACTGCAAGTATTAAATTTGAATCTGATTTTGAGAGTAGTGATTTTAGAAATGCTATGATGTTTGAAAGTAGTATGGAAGCTCTCAATTATATTTTTCTTGAAGATTTTGGTAAGTTAAGACTGGATGTTATATGTAATGTAGCTGAGTTATTAGAACCCGATGTTAATGATAAAGGTTTTAGAAGAACGAGTATTGAAGTTAAAAATTCTAATATTGAAAGAAGTAATCCAAAAGATATATATTATCATATGTATGCTTTACTTGATAATTATTATAATATTTGGGATGGACTTGATCCTTATTTAAGAGAAGCATATTTTCATATTAGATTTTTACATATTCATCCTTTTGAAGATGGAAATGGTAGAACAGCTAGAGTACTTAGTGCATATAATTTAATTTATAATTATGGTTTAGCTCCTGCTATTTTACAAGCTCAAGATAAGACAAATTATAATAGTTTTATTGAAAATAGTGATTATGAATCAATGGCTAAATTATTTAAACAATTAAGTGAAGATGAAGAAATAGTTGCTCGTCAATTATATGAAAAATATGAAGATTCTCCACTGATTTATAAATTATCACAAAATATTTAATTTAAGAATATATTTAAAATATATTCTTTTGTTTTGTATTATTAAGTATGTTGGATAAATTTTTTCTATTATTCCTTTTTCTGTTATTAATAGTCCTAAGTGTATATGTTTAATAATTACTTCTAATTTATTGTTGTATGCATTTATTATATTATTATTTATTTCTTCCTCTTGATCTGTAGATATAACTGGCATTTGTAATTTTTCTTTTTCTAATAACAATTCCTTTTTTACTTCTTGTGGGGTTATTAAGGCATTAAAAGGTCTCCATTTAATCATTCCTCTTTTCATGATGTAGTTCCTCCTAAGTACTAGTATGCCCACCAATCTTTTTATTTCTCTCATGAATTGTAGAATCATCCATAAGGGAGGATGCTTTTAGTATAGAGTTTTTTCCATATTTATCATTTATATCATCTATAAACTCACTTAAATTATCTTCTTTTTCTTTTATTATTACATCTTCAAATAAATTTAATTGTAGATGAGATTTATCTTTTAATTTCCCTACTGATATAGATACTTTTCTAATAGGTAAGTCTTCTGTAAATGTTTTAAATATGTCTTCAAATTCATTATATATAATAGTTTCACTGTCTGTGTCTGTAGGTAGTGTTTTAGAATGATAGTATCCTCCACCTACTGCTTTAGAGTAAGAAATACCAAAACTAACTAATGAACATGTTTTTTTATTATCTCTTAATCTTTTTACTAAAATACTAGTCATTTCTCTAATTATTAATGGTATATTATTTATAGTATAATCTTTAAATAATACTTGGCTCATTCCATAGGTTTTCCCTTTAACTTGAGCTTTTTCTTCTTTTATGGAGCTGTTATCTATTCCATTTGCATGTTCCCATAATTCTTCTCCCATTATTCCAAATCTTTTTTTATAAAATGATATATCATATTTATTTATATCTCCTATTTTATATATTCCTAAATCATTAAGTTTTTTTTCCATAGCGTTACCTATGCCCCACATTTTACTGAGTGGAGTTATTTCCCATAATTTAGTTTTTATATCATCTTTTGTCCAATAAGCTATATTATCTTTTGTGTGTTTTGCTTCAATATCCATTGCGACTTTTGCTAATAAGAGATTAGGTCCTATTCCACAAGTGGATGTAAGTCCTAAAGAAGATTTTACATCATTCATTATCTTGTATGCTAAGTCATAAGCAGTAGTTTTATATAATTTTAAGTAATCAGTTACATCTAGAAATACTTCATCTATTGAATAAATATGCATATCTTCTTCTGAAATATATTTTAAATATATTTTAATTACTTCTTTACTTGCTTTTATATATAAACTCATTCTAGGAGGAGCAAAAATTATATTAATATTCTTTGGTAGTGTATAAACTCTTCCACGAGATGGTACTCCAAATGATTTTAAATATGGTGTTGCTGCGAGTGTAATAGCTCCTCCTCCACGAGATGGATCAGCGACTACAAGGGATACTTTAAATGGATCAAGTCCTCTTTCTACACATTCTACAGAGGCAAAGAAACTTTTTAAATCTATACAAATAATACTTCTATCATTCATAAATATTCGCCTCTTTCATTAAGTTTATTATAGCATACGTGTGTTTGCTTATCAACTTTATAATCTACTTTAAGACAAAGGGTTTTTCATATGTTATAATTAGGGATATTAGGAGAATAAAATATGAATGAAAATGTAA
>JAVXDN010000084.1:0-2586 GCA_036658935.1 Bacilli bacterium
AGTTATATGTATTTAAAAAATCATTTTTTTCTTTTAATGTTTTAAAATATAAAGAACCTTTTAATTTTTCTTTACCATATAATTCTAAAGATAATTTATCTCCATCATATTTTATATCTTCTATAGTACAAGAGAAAGTTTTAGTATTTATATCATATTTAGTTTTATATTTTATGAGTAGTGTTATAACTAAAGCGATTATAAAAGAAAATAAACATAATATTATATATGGATAATTATGTAATAATAAGCGTCTTAATTTTATCATATAATTTATCTGCTATACCTTTAACTTCTTTTATTTGTTCTATACTTTTAAATAAACCGTTTTTTTCTCTATAAGCGATTATAGCTTTAGCTTTACTTTCTCCTATTCCAGGAAGAGAAGATAATTCACTTATAGATGAAGTGTTTATATTAATTAAACTTTTATTGTCTTTAGGTAAAGAATTATTATTATTATTTGGTTTTGGATTAATAATAGCATTATTATTTAATTCTTTTTCATGAGCTTTAGTTTCTTTTAATTCTTCAATACTATTAATTATTATTACATCTTGATCTTTTAATAACATACTTAAGTTAATATTTTTAGTAGATGCTGTATTTTTTAATCCACCAGATGCTTTTATAGCATCTATTACTCTTGAATTATTCTTTAATTGATATACTCCAGGATTAACTACTTCTCCTTTTATATCAATTAATAAAGAACTATTCTCTTCACTTTTTACTTCAATTTCTTCTTCCGGTTCATTATATGCAATATTTTCTTCTATAGTGGGTTTTGTATAATTAAAAATTAAGAAAAAACCAATACAAGATAATAAACAAAATAAAAGTATACTTCCTATAATAATAAACATTTTTTTATTTTCTATTATTATAGTTTTCAAACGAAATAAAACATTCATAGATTTCACCTCCTCTATAAATGTTATACGTCATAAATATTTAATACTCTTCTAAATATTAGAAATTTCCTGTTTTTCTTTAGTTATTTTATTTTCTGAACTAATTTTTAATACCACAAATATCATTAATAATAAGTTAATTGTAAATGTTCCTCCATAACTTAAGAAAGGAACAGGAACTCCAGTTAGTGGGATAAGAGCTAGAATTCCACAGAAGTTTAGTATTAAATGCATTAATATATATATAAATGTTCCATAACATATAATTGAGTTTCTTAAGTTATATGATTTTTTAGCGATAAGAAGTATTCTATATAATATTGCTAAGTATCCTATAATTACAATAGACGCTACTACAGCACCTAATTCTTCTACTAATATCGGAAATATAAAATCAGTATGAGCTTCTGGTAAATATAAATATTTTTGAGAAGAATTACCTAATCCTTTTCCAAATAATCCACCATTATTTACTGCTATAAAACCATTACATACTTGATAACCTATTTCACTTGTATAATTAACACATGGTTCTTTAAAGTCAAGCCTACTACTCTGTTCTTCTGTTAAGAAACTATTTCCAGTGAATAAGAATACTAATGCAAAACAAACTAATGCTCCACTTCCTATTTTAGCGATATTAGCGGCTGTATTCTTTTTAAAAGGAATAGAAATAAACGTAAAAAATATTATTCCTCCTATGATAGCTGCAGTTCCTAAATCTGGTTGCATAGCGACTAATATAAATATAATTATTGCATAAATCAAAGGAATTAAAAATGAAAATCTAGCTGGTTTTTTATTAAATTGGTCTCCAAAGAATACTCCCATATATATAATTAATATAGACTTACCTACTTCACTTGGTTGAAAACTAAATAATCCGAGGTCTATCCAACTTTTAGCTGTACCTGTAAAGCTTCCATATAAGATTAACCATAATAGTATTCCAGCTAAAGATATTAAAAGTATTGGAATATATTTTTTATATTTATATGTATCAATTCTAAGTATAATTACAAAACCAATAAAATATCCAATAAATACGAAAAGTATTTGTTTTATGAAAAAATAATATGGATTAACTCCATATCTTAGTACTGCAGTTACTGATGAAGCACTTAATACCATAATAATTCCTAAAAGAGAAAATATAATAGTTAAAAATAATAATGGTTTATCTATGTATCTTAATACTCTTGTCCTATTTCTTTTTTTCATACTTATCACTTTTTTTCTTTCTTTATTATATATTTATTTTATCATATTATTTATATCTTTTGTTAATGATTTTCTTTTATATGCTTTTTCATTGTCAAATTTCATAGATGTTGCATAATTTACTATAGGAGTTAAAGGAGGGAGATGTTTTTATGTATTATGGATATAGTGGCGGTTATGGAACACAAGGAAGTATGCCTTATTCATATCCTCAGTATGGAGGAAACACTGCAAACAGTGGCTACGGTTATGGAGCTGCAATCATCTTAGTATTATTTATTCTACTTGTTGTAGTATTTGGAGCTGGATTTATAAATAATGGAAATGGTTGTAGCCATGATAATGGTTGTGGATGTAATAATGGATGTGGATGTAATAATTAATAGGAAGATTTATTTCTTCCCTTTTTTATACTTTTATTTAATTTGATTTTTTGCCTTTTTTTTGGTAG
>JAVXDN010000085.1:0-2393 GCA_036658935.1 Bacilli bacterium
ATTAAAATAGATTTCTGTCCTATTACAGGTACTTATTATAACTACTTCATTAAAATAATTTAAAAGTTCATTTGTATACTCTTCTTGTTTCTTTGTATGTAATGATAACTTCTCCCTTATTTCTAATTCTATGTTTTTCTTAATTCCAATTACCTGTATCATAATTAATCTCCCTAGATGATATTATTACTAATATTTTTATTACTTACCATTCTTATTATACTCCTTACTTCACATCTAAAATACTCCTTTTTTCTACATTAGTAATTTATTTTATAGTATTAGTTATTATTAAATATACTATTTTATAATTTAGATAAGACATTTTATAATTTTACACATTATTCAAGAGTATAGCTTAATTGCTATTCTCTAACCCCATTTACGTAGATAAGGGTAAGCAGTAAATAATCAGTACATTTACTAGATATTTTATCGCTTATTTTTTATAAACACAAAACACCTAATAGAGATTATATTTGAAATTCCCTAGGTGATTTTATTCTATTTATTGTTTAAAAGTTGTAGGTTGGGTATAATAAGGATATATATAATGAGTGAAAAGAGGTGACTTTTTTGAAGAGAGTGAATATAGGTTCAAGTAATTTTAAAGAAGTAATAGATAATAATTGGTATTTTGTTGATAAAACTTTAATAGTTAAGGATTTCTTAAATGATGGCGGAAAAATAGTTTTACTTCCAAGACCAAGACGTTTTGGAAAGACATTAAATATGTCTATTATTAGATATTTCCTAGAAAAATCTAATGAGGATAGATCCTACCTTTTTAAGGGATTAAATATAGAAAAAGAAACTGATATAATGAAGAAACAAGGTTCATTTCCACTTATATATTTAACCTTTAAAGATGAAAAACATAATAATTTTGATATATTTATTGAAAGTATCAAAAAGCGAATTTCATCAATGTATAAAGAGTTTTATTATATTTATAATTCTTTAGAATTTAAAGATGATAAAGATTATTTTGATAATATTGTAAATAGGCAATGTAGTAATCAAGATTTAGAAATATCTTTATTTAGATTAAGTGAGTATTTAAATACTTATTATAAACAAAAAGTAATAATTCTAATTGATGAATATGATACACCTATTCATGATGGATACTTTAAAAATTATTATAATGAAATAATAGCATTTATGAGAAACTTCTTATCTTCAGCATTAAAAGATAATGATAATCTTGAAAAAGCCATGATTACTGGAATTTTAAGAGTGGCGAAAGAAAGTATTTTTTCTGGTATGAATAACTTAGCAGTATATAGTTTATTAAGTTGTAATTATTCTGATAAATTTGGGTTTACAGAAGAAGAAACTGTAAATCTTTTAAAGTATTATAGGTTAGATAGTAAAATTGAGAATTTTAAAACTTGGTATAATGGATATATCTTTGGTAATACAACAATTTATAATCCATGGTCTGTTTTATCTTATATAAATGAATATGAAAGAGACTTTATGGCATATTGGGTAAATACAGCTGATAATAAAATAATACGAAAATTACTGGCAGAAGGAAATGAAGATGTAAAAAAAGGGTTAGAAACTCTTTATAATGATGGTTCCATTGAAACTGCCATAAATGAAGATACCACAATGTCTGAAATAGATATGGACAAGGATAATGTTTGGAGCTTTTTATTGTTATCAGGTTATTTAAAGGTAATATCTAAAAGATTAGAAAATGATACAGTTATATATAAACTATCTATTCCAAATAGAGAAATAAAGTTTATGTATAGTACTATTATTAAAAAGTGGTTTTCTGAAGGACTTATAGATTCTGAATATAGTAATATGATAAAAGCCTTAACTATGGGAGATATAAAGAACTTTAGTAAATTATTTAAAAGATGTGTAATGACTAGCTTTAGTTACTTTGATGTTAATGGGAGAGATCCTGAAAAAGTGTATCATGCCTTTGTACTTGGAATGTTAGTATCTTTAAATGGAATATATGAAGTTAGATCCAACCGAGAATCAGGAATTGGTAGATATGATGTTATGTTAATACCCAAAGGTCAGAATAATAAAAAGCCTGGTATAATATTTGAATTTAAAAGATACGACACCGAAGATGAAGAAACAATAGTGGAAATTCTAGATGAAGCATTAAATCAAATAGAAGAAAATAAATATGACACAGAGCTTAAAGCATATGGAGTTCAAAACATTATTAAACTAGCTGTTGTATTTAATGGCAAAGAGGTTCATATAAAGCAAGGATAAAATTTAATAATTTTTTTAATATTTTATCAAGTATTATAAAAAACCCAGTAGTGAGCCTCATTTGCTCCTACTGGGTTTAAAAACTTAGTATTTAATTCCACTCCAATAAACATTTTCTTTTAAAATAGCAGTATCTGAAA
>JAVXDN010000086.1:0-2299 GCA_036658935.1 Bacilli bacterium
TTTATTTATATATTCATTATTTGTAATATCTAATATATCTTTAATTATTTTTAATGCATTTTTATCTTTGATTTTATTATTAATTTTATTTAATAATATATTATGATCTATATTATAAAAGTATTTGCTAATATCTAATTTAAGGACGTATATCTCCTTATTATTATGTTTTAATGTATTTATATGTCTAAGTAGTAACTTCCTTGCGTATGCGCTTCCTTTTCCTTTTCTAGTAGCGGTATTCTCTTCACATAAAGAACTTTCTAAAGAAGGAAGTAAAATATAAGAACTAACTAAGTGATTAACTATTTTATCATTAATAGAACTACTCATAATAATTCTATACTTAGGTTCTTTTATTAAAAATATACTATATTTATTAAACTTATAAGAATAATTAGATAAATCATTTAAGATACTATTAATATTAGAGTTTTTATTTAATAAAAACTCTATAACATTGCCCTTATTCTTACATCTAGACTTAATATCTTCAAATACCTCTTCTATTCTTTTAGTACTTAACATCTCTTCATAAATATTTCCTATTCTTTTCATAATTAATTACCTTTTAAAGTATTTAAAAACTCAACGATTATTTGATAATTATTTTTTATATTACCTTGTTTTATTAAAATACTTACAAGTTTATTAATATAATTTTTATCTTCAAAATATCTTTGAGCTTCATCTAATAAATTATAATATTGATTATCTATTAAAGGTTCATCACCTTCAAAATAATTTTCATGATATGTAACATTTGATACATTAAACCTCCACAGGAGTTCACATATGTACAATCTTTTATTGTTTGGAAATCTTACTCTATCATGCTTTATATTAAAATTAAATAAATAAGATAGTAAAACAGCATCTTTATCATAAGAATATGTATATTTTTCTGTTTCAATTAGAACTACTCTATTATCACATATACTCTTAAGAGAATAATATTTAATAACCATTTCTTCAGATGTATAATTTCTACCTATTACTTCTAACTTCTTAAAATCAATATCTGTCTCTTCCATTATTTATTCCCTTTCTTTTTTCTCTTCACTTAATATCCATCCATTATTTAAAGTTCTTATTTCATTTAAAGCATTAACAAATGCTTTAAATCTCTTATCATTAATTATCTTTTTACTTTTTATTTCTCCTATATAATAATCAAGTATTTGAATTTCTACATAAATATCATTTTGATATTTATGTCTTATATTTCCTTTATTAGAATTAGCCTTAATAACTGTTTCTAGTATATTATATAAATGCTCTTCAAATCTTTTCTTTAAAGCTGCATTTACTTTAGTAAAACCTACTACAATATATCTATCACTATAAGAAACTAACCATTTAATCTTAACTATAAGCTTAAACTCATCTCTTTTATTATTAACTTTTACTTACCTCATTTCATAAAACATAATAGAGTTAACCAGATTTCCGAATTATATAAATAACCTACTAGCCCAGTTAACCTTTTAACAAATATTTAACATCACTGTTAGGATAGATTCTTGTTTCCTTCTTATAAATAATTCCCTAATAGCATAAACTTAACTTTCACTTATGTTATGAATTATTATTTAGTGCATTTGAGGAAATTCGCAGGACGCACACCATTAGAATTATTCACCCTATTATTGTTGAGGTCGCCGCCAGAATTCAGGTAAAAGACGTTAGAGTTGCTACCATTGAAATTGTTAGGAGACAAAACAAACGAATGCCTTATTAGTAGATTCTACCCTTCTAACACATAATTTTACATATCTATTATGCTCCCTTCTTTAATATATATATTCTATCAGTAGTTTTTTATAATTCATGTATAATTTTTCTAAATTAAATGCTATAAATAGCATTTAATTTAGAAAGGTCAAGTTCCGCTTGAAGACCTTAAGTGCATCTTCGGAAAGTTTTCCTCAGACATAAGGTCATTGGAGGAAGGACGATTTTCTTATCTATTTAACCTTAACTTCATATGGACTTGATGCTGTTCCATTCCCTGATTTCCAACCACTATTGGATTGAAGAGAAACCGCAGGACGCACACCAAAAGAACTACGCACCCCATCATGGCTGAGGAAGCCGCCAGAATGCAGGTAAAAGACGCTAGAGAAACCACGGAAATTGCCAGGAGACAAAGTCCAATAGTTCTGATTGGTGTATAAATAGAAGGTACTATTTGCTGTCCCTCCTTTACCTCCGGCAAAGGCTGATTCATCTGCTGTTATTAACCCTACTGGATTTATTAACTTTTGATTTCCTTTGTTTTTTTCATTTACTGCTGTAA
>JAVXDN010000087.1:0-266 GCA_036658935.1 Bacilli bacterium
TTTTGTAACAATTTACAAAAATAGGTTGTCCAAAATAAATATTATCATAATTAAACTAATTTATCAATAATAAGGTTTTATAGTCAATTTATGTATAAAGTAAATTGTAAGTTGTTCGAGAATAGAATATATAGGAATAAAATGGGTAATAAAGGGGAGATAATATTGAGTATGGTTATATTAGAAAAATTAAAATTAAAATTAAAATTAAAATTAAAATTAAAATTAAGAGTAAAGGTAAAATTAATTGCTTTATTTTTAGCGGT
>JAVXDN010000087.1:276-2101 GCA_036658935.1 Bacilli bacterium
GCTATACTTATTGTTATAGTAGGAATAGTTGGTCAAAGATCTGTTGAAAATGTACATAAAAATTCAGAGAAAATGTATAGTGTAAATTTAAAAGGTGTTTATGTGGTTACAGATATTAAACAAAATTTAACTGAAATCGAAAAAAAAGTTATAGAGTTAGTATATGCAAAAAAAATAAATAATAAAGATAATATTAAAAAAGAAATTCTGAATAATAGAGATAGAAATGATAAAAATATGGAGTCTTATGAAAAGTTAGTTATGAGCTATGAGGAAAAGGAGGTTTATAAGAGATTTAAAGAAGCATTGATTCA
Source organism: Bacilli bacterium (assembly GCA_036658935.1). Classification (GTDB taxonomy): domain Bacteria; phylum Bacillota_I; class Bacilli_A; order RF39; family UBA660; genus JAVXDN01. The sequence goes on from JAVXDN010000087.1 coordinate 591, forward strand.
ATATAGAGATTTAATTGATAATATTCTTAATGTTGTTGATAATAATTATGTAGAAGCCGAGCGTTTATGTGTAACTTTAGAAGATATTTCATATGAAATGTTTTATAATTTAGACAAGATAGTACAATTAAATTTAGAATTTGCTGAACTGGCAAATGAAAGCAATGGATTAATATATAGGGAGTCTAATAATATTATAATTATTTTAAGTATATTAGGATTCTCAATAGCAATTACAATAGGTTGGTTTATTGCAAGAGATATTGAAAAGCCTCTAAATAAAATAAAAGATTTAGCTACAAGATTATCATCTTACGATTTTTCAACACCTATTGATATTTCAAGAAAAGATGAATTTGGAGAAGCTGGTATAGAGTTAAATACTGCTCAGGAAAATGTAAGAGGGTTAGTTAAAATAATTATGCAGAACTCAGAAGAAATAAGTTCATCATCAGAAGAACTTTCGGCAACTGTTGAAGAGTTAACTTCAAAGGTAATTATTATAGATGAAGCTATAGAAAATATTGTTTCTGGAATTCAAGAATCGAGTGCAGCATCAGTAGAGTTAAGTGCATCTACTCAAGAAGTAAATCAGAGTATAAAATATCTTTCATCTAAAGCAATGGAAGGAAGTAATAATTCAGCTAAATCTAAGGAAAGAGCAATAGAAGTTAAAAATAATAGTCAAATGGCTATTGAAGAAACTAGAAAGATAACTTCTGAAAAGAAGAAGAATATGGAACAATCTATCAACGATGGACAAGTGGTGGATAGTATAAAAGTTATGGCAGATACTATCGGAAGTATAGCAGAACAAACAAATTTACTTGCATTAAATGCGGCAATAGAAGCGGCAAGGGCTGGAAAGCATGGAAGTGGATTTGCAATAGTAGCAGATGAGGTAAGAACACTTGCAGAGCAATCATCTCATGCTGTAATAAATATTAAAGATACTATAGTTAAGGTTCAACAAGCATTTAAAATTAGTATTGATACTGGTAGCGATATGTTAGAGTTTATAAATACTGAGGTAAATGATCAATTTGATGCTTATGGGGAATCTGGAAATCAATATTATAATGATTCTGATAAAGTAAGTGAAATGTCTAATGAAATAGCAGCTATGTCAGAAGAGGTTGCATCTATAGTTGGAGAAGTAAGCATGGCAATACAAAATATGGAACAGTATTCACAAAAATCAAGTGAAGAATCAGAAAGAATAAAAGAAAGTATGAGTGAGACTTCAAAGGCTATACAACAGGTAGCACTCACAGCACAAAGCCAATCTGAACTTGCTCAAAAGCTTAATGAAATAGTTCAACAATTTAATATTTAAAAAAATATAAGTGAGTTCTGTATTAAGCAGAATTCACTTTTTTAATGTATAGACCAGTTATAAAAAATATAAGTGAAAATTATAATATATCTAGCTTTCAATATTTAAATAATATGATAAAGTATTTACTCAAAAGGATCTTTTTAGGGTATAATATATTAATAAAATAGCAAAC
>JAVXDN010000088.1:0-2095 GCA_036658935.1 Bacilli bacterium
AGTTCTTTACTACCTTTTATGAGTTAATATAAATAATTTTATATCATTTTTTCCTAAAGTTCCACTTGCAACACCTAGTCCAAGATTAATTAAATCTTTTTGTGAAGGTTTAACTTGAATATTATTCTTACGACATAGAGTAAGTAATACTATGCATCCAACACGTTTATTTCCATCATTAAATCCATGGTTCCTTATAAAAGAATATGAAATCATAGATATTTTATCCTCAAGTCTTGGATATAAATCTTCACCATCAAATGTTGCAAGTCCTGAATTTAGAGAACTTTCTACTAAAGACTGATTTTTTATACCTGGTGACCCACCATGTTTTTGTATGGTTAAGTTATTTATATAGATTATATCTTCTAAAGTTAAGTTTTTCATTATTTAGCAAGCTCCTCTAATGCTTCATCGTATTCATCTACTAATGAATCAATTAAATATTTATTTTCTTTTAACTCTTTTGTTTTAAGATATTCAGCAAAATCAATAATCTCACATAACTTTTCGTCTGAAATACTCTCGATAACTTCTAATAATTTTTGAGCTAAAGTCATTAAAATCACCTCCGTATATATTATATTTTCATTATAACCTAAATGATAATAATTTAAAACAAGTTACAATTTTAATATAAGCAGGTATGATATCCTTCTCTTTTTAAAAATGCTTTAGCTGTAATACTAGCTGTTGCATTAATATTACAATAACAAAAAATTACCAGTATTTACACCCCAGGGGTGTAAATACTGGCAATTAGTAATTAAATTATAGCTTAATTAAGTTCTAACTTTATTATGTCATCTGTTAAAACTTTAAAATCTGTTTTTTCATCATCTGTCTTTTAACTTATGTTCTGATAATTCTTGATTTAAGATAATCTTATCATATTCTTTATATAATCCTATTCCAATATTCTTTAGATAAGTTAATTAAATCAATACTCAATTTTTCGTTACTCATAATATTACTCCTCATATTAAGTACATTAGCCCAAAGTTTTTACACTAATTTTCAAATTTATTCTTTAAATATTAAGACTCCTATTGTTAAGTCTAAATATTTTCATAAAGTCAAATAGTAAACACCAAGAAAAATTTTAAAAAGTATAATTCTAATATAAATTTTCTAACTTATTAAATTATACTTCTATAAACTTCACACTTAGAAACAATATTAAATCCACTATCCTCATAAAGCTTTATTGCATTAACATTCCAATCTGTTACTCCTAAATATATATTTTTCACCCCAGAAGTTTGATAATAATTAATACTAAAATTTATAAGCTTCTTGGCATAGCCTTGTCTTCGATATTTTTCATTAACAATTAAATCATCAATTTCATTATCTGAAAGTAACACTGAACAAATCACTTCTTCACCATCTAATAATAAAAATATCTTGCTCTTGTTTTCCATAAGATTTTCTCTGGACGAACAAACTCTATATGGTTCAAATCCGAGTTCCTTTCTCATCTTAAAAAAACATTCTTCACAAACCTTTTTATACTTTTCATAATAATTGTCATTATAATTTACTAATTGTATATTACATGTTAGCTTACCACCGCTATATAGCATTTTATTATATCCAAACCATTTATTAAGTCCTCTATTTATTAAGAAATCTCCGGTATAATTTTTTTCTGTTCTAATCTCTATTCTAATATACTTAACATCTATTTTTTTAAGATAGTCTTGAGCATATAAATATAGCTTTCCCCCAATCCCATTTCTTCTGTTTATCTCTGAAACATAAAGTATAACTTCTCCTCTTTTCAATTCCCTATTGCGGATAATCGCAATTGAAAAACCAAATATCTTGCTATTTTCCTCATATATTAAGCTACTATTATCAATATTTCCCAACTCTTCTTTTAATACATCTTCATCGAAATCTTCAATCTCTTCCTTTAAAAATTTCACAACGCTATCAATATCTTCCAAATTAACCTTCCGTATCATAGTTTTAATCTCCCTATTACATTCTAAATCTTATACATATTAGACATTACAATTCATAATTGTTATTACCATTTATAATTATTATTTGTATAACCTCAAACTTTACAATTATAGTCAATTAGATT
>JAVXDN010000089.1:0-1988 GCA_036658935.1 Bacilli bacterium
ATGATGTACTTAATAATACTATAAATAATGAAACTCTTACTAATATAAGCAAGAGAGTAAGTAAGATATACATTTAATGTAAAATAATGTATAATTTAATTTATTAGGTGTATAATTAGAAAAATTCTAAATATACACCTTTTTTTAGTTCTATAAAACTAGTGTTTTAAAAACATTAATTTCAAATATAATTTATAAGCAAAACTTAAGGAAACTTAATATTTACTTATAAATTATTTAAGGTCTATTCTTTAAAATTAAGTTAATAACTTAATAAGGAGAAAATAGATATGAAGATTAAAAAAACATTAATATCAACAACGATGGCCTTAGGAATAGCTTTATCAATAGGTAGAGTAAAGGACTTAGATATAGATACTACAAACTATAAAAATACAACTGAAAGTTTTATTAAGGATATAAATAATAAAATTAAACTGAGTAATGATAAAGAGATTTTGATATTAGTTAATAAAGATAATGGTTTAAACTCAAATTATAAACCATCAGATTTAAAAAATCCTAATATTCCATTTATAAAATCTACAATATCGCAAGAAAAGCAAATGAGAGAAATAGCATCTAATGCTATCGAAGAATTATTTAGTGTAGCAAAATCTGAAGGAGTAAATTTTTTAGCTACTTCGGGTTATAGGTCTTATGATACACAGTATGAAGTTTATATGGATAGAGTTCAAAGCAAGGGGAAAGTAGAAGCTGATAAATATGTAGCTAAGCCAGGTAATAGTGAACATCAAACAGGCCTATCAATTGATGTAACAAATGAAATAAGGAACTTTTCTAAAGATTGCAAAGAAGCTATATGGTTAGCAAATAATGCTCATAAATTTGGATTTATATTAAGATATCCTGAAGATAAAGAAGAAATAACTGGAATATCATTTGAACCATGGCATGTAAGGTATGTAGGAAAAGAAGCGGCTGAAAATATATTTGAAGAGGGAATAACTTTAGAAGAATATATAAAAAATAACTAATAAGAAAAGAGTAAGGAGAAAAATAAAGTGCAAAATACAATTCTTGTTGTAGATGATGAAGAGGAAATAAGAAATTTATTAGAAATATATTTGTTAAATGAAGGTTATCAAGTAATAAAAGCTAGCAATGGTGAAGAAGCTGTTGAGATGGCCGAAAATAAAGATATACAACTTATAGTTTTAGATGTAATGATGCCTAAGATGAATGGAATAGAGGCATGCAAAATAATAAGAGAAAAAATGAATATACCAATACTTATGTTAAGTGCGAAGTCAGAAGATATGGATAAAATACAAGGTATCATGACTGGTGCAGATGATTACATAACTAAACCATTTAATCCATTAGAGCTTACAGTTAGAGTAAAAGCTCTTTTAAGAAGAACTTACTACTTTAATAGTAGACCTGAAAATACTAGGGATAATATTATCACTATAGAATCATTAAAAATAGATAAAAGTAATCATATTGTATCTGTAGATGATAACGAAATACAATTAACTTCTAGAGAGTTCGACATTTTGTACTTATTAGCAAGTAACAGAGGTAAAGTATTTAGTACAGAAGATATATTCTCTAAGGTATGGAAAGAAGAATATTACCAATCTAATAATACTGTAATGGTTCATATGAGTAGGATAAGAGATAAGATAGAAAAGCATATGAGTGGAAGTAAGGTAATTCATACAGTGTGGGGGGTAGGATATAAAATTGAAAGATAGAACAAGATACATTTTGAAAGTATATAAAAATATTTTCATACAAGTTATGTATATGGTGATTAGCTTTACTCTAGGAATCTTTTTATTTAGCTTAATGTATACCATAGCAGTTGATTTACAATTTACACCTGTAATAGGAGATATTATACGTATATTATTAAGTATAAAAAATAGGTATTTTAGTAGTAATGTATATTATTTAATTGAGTGTATATTATCTTTAGTAATTTACGTAGTAATTAGCTATAAAAAGAATAAGAACATAGC
>JAVXDN010000090.1:0-1958 GCA_036658935.1 Bacilli bacterium
TGGGATGTATTTGTTGCAACTTCCGACTAACTTGTTGATAGGTGATTTTATAGCTTATTCTAATAATGAGATGCACAAGGCTGATGGAGATAAATTAAGATTCACTTTTGCAGGAAGTATTTATTTTAATAGGATGAATGAAATAGGTTTTTATACTACTGATATTGATGTTATTAAAGATAGGGTAAAAAAGGCTAGTTTAGAAGGAATTTATAATAAAAAAGTTATTGGTTAGAGAAAAGGCATATGCCTTTTCTTTTTTTGAAAAGGTGTATATGATAGTATGGATAGGATTTCATTTATATATATATAATTTTCAACTAAATTAGTGGTATATGATTTATATAAAGATAGTAAAGATGAAGAATATATACTAATAATACCATTTCTATTAAGTTTATTTTTCAAGAAGGGTAAAACTATATTACTAACGGCAATCTGTACTAATGCAATATTTGGAAATCTAATATCATATCTAAAAGCAAAAAGTGAAATAAACTCATATATATTTGATGAGCTTTATTGACACTGAAGAGGAGAAGAAATCTCAACAAATAGAGGGTTATATACCTCATAAAGGTTGATATAGGTGTTAGAATATATAGAAGCATCGTGTTTCAAGTATGAATAAGATTTAGATCTAGTTTTAGATTTACCATTTTCCATAGGTAACCCAAATCTTATTTTTAAGCTTGAAGGGTTCTTTATTTCAACAACTGACATATGTAGGACCTCTTTTTTGATTTTTTAGAAGCTTGCTTCTTGAGATAAGTATAGGCGGCTATGATTTTAGGAGACATTAAAGTATTTTAGAAAAATATTTTAATTACGATGTGATTAGATATACTGAAATCTTGTAGTTGGAGTTTGGTTATCTCATATTTTAATATTAATTATTGAATATAATGGGTATAATATATATAATTAAGTTATAAAAAATGTTAGGAGGATACAATAAATGCAACGTAAAATCATAGATTGGTTAGAAAAATGGAAAGAAAGTAAGGATCGAAAGCCTTTAATACTCCAAGGTGCTAGGCAAGTGGGAAAGACTTATTCCTCTCTTATGTTTGGCAAAGAGTACTATAAGACTACTGCATATTTTAATTTTGAAAGTAACAAAGACTTGGCGAGTATATTTGATAGAGATTTAGATCCAGAAAGAATAATTAGAGAGTTATCTGTAAGAAATGGTCAAACTATTTTAAAAGAGGATACTCTTATATTCTTTGATGAAATACAAGCTTGTGAAAGAGCATTAACGTCTTTAAAATATTTTAATGAAAATGCAAATGGATATCATATAATAGCGGCAGGAAGTTTATTGGGTGTTGCTGTTAATCGTGAGCAATATTCTTTTCCTGTTGGAAAGGTCGATTTAAAAACTTTATATCCTCTAGATTTCGAAGAATTTTTAATAGCATTAGATAAAGAGGATATGATAGGTTCTATAAAAGAATGTTTTGATAAAAATAGTGAATTTTCCCTTCATAATCAGGCTATGGATTTATATAAGATTTATTTAGTTACAGGTGGAATGCCTGCTGCTGTAAGGGAATATATTGAAAAGAAAGATTTTGATTTTGTGTTATCTACACAAAAAAATATTAATGATTCATATATAGCTGATATGGCAAAGTATGCTACACCTCATGAGACTACAAAGATTATGGCTGCATTTAATAGTATTCCTGCTCAGTTAGCAAAAGAAAATAAGAAGTTTCAATATAAGGTTATAAAGTCTGGTGCAAGAGCTTACGACTATGAGACTCCTCTTGATTGGTTAAAATCTTCAGGTGTCATAATAAAGTGCAATAAGTGCGAAGAAGGAAAGTTACCTCTATCAGTTTATACTGATTTTAATTCATTTAAGGTATATATGACAGATACGGGACTTTTATGTTCTAAGATTGATATTCCTGCTAATATAGTTTTATCTGATTTGCCAGCTTTTATTA
>JAVXDN010000091.1:0-1854 GCA_036658935.1 Bacilli bacterium
TTTATTAGAAGATATGTATTTAGTATTTATTAGGGGAATAAAAAATGGGTAATGTTACATGATTTTCATTTATTAAAAAAACATGCTATAATTTTCACAGCATAAATGGGAAACTTGTAACTATCGAAAAGGAGGAACTAATAGTTATGAGTACAAAATTAAATTGTGCTAGCTACTTAAGATTATCGTTAGCAGATGATAATAAATCAGATGAAAGTAGTTCTATTTCAAGTCAGCGAATGATTATCGAATCATTTGCAAGGTTTAATAATTTTTGTATAGTAGATGAATATGTTGATGATGGTTATTCTGGAGGAAATTTTGATAGACCAGCATTCATGAGAATGTTAGAAGATATTAAAAAAAGAAAAATTAATTGTGTAATAACAAAAGATTTATCCAGATTGGGAAGAGAAATCTATAAAACTGGAGAGTATATTGAACAATATTTTTTAGAAAATGATGTAAGATATATTGCTATTAATGATTCTTATGATTCTGAAATTGGTGATACAATGCTAGGAATTAGATTAAGTGTTAATGATTTATATTTAAGAGATGTTTCTAAAAAGGTAAAGTCATCTTTAAAAATAAAACAAAATAATGGCGAATATATTGGCTCATTTCCGTGCTATGGCTATAAGAAAAATCCGGAAGATAAACATAAGCTAATTCCAGATGATAAAGTAGTATCTATTGTTAAAATGATTTATGAATTAGCTTTAGAGGGATATGGTAGTCATACAATATGTGCAAAATTAACTGATTTAAAAATACCAATTCCTATTGTGTATAAAGGTGAACCAAGAGGCAAAAAAGTTACTGATAATGATGGCTTAGGTATATGGAAACATTCTACTGTAAGAAATATTTTAACAAGCGAGATGTATATTGGAAATATGGTTCAACATACTTATGCTAAAGTTAGTTATCATTCAAAAAAATTAAGAAAAGTCGATCAAAGTGAACAAATAATTGTTAAAAATACCCATGAAGCAATAATTAGTAAAGAAGATTTTGATAAAGTTCAAGAATTACTAAAGAAAAGATCAAAGTTTAATAGGGGCAAAGAAAAAAAGTATTTATTTACTGGATTATTAAAATGTAAGGAGTGTGGGGCTACTCTCAGTATTTCTGAGAAAATTAATAAAAAAGATAATTCTCACTTCACACAATGTAATCTTTATCGTAAAAAAGGTAAATATGGGGTATGCACTCAACATAGGGTTAATTATAATTTATTAGAAAAAGATTTATTAGAAATAATAAAAAATGAATGTGAGAAATTTTTAAATGATTATAATCCAGAAACAATTATTAAACAGGCTAATAATATGTATGATAATAATTCTAAAATTATAAAAGATGAAATAGTAACTATAGAAAAAGGTTTATCTACTAATAGAAATATAATTGATAACCTATACAAAGATAAAATAAATAATACATTATCACAAGAAGATTTTAATAGAATGTATGAAACATATTCCAAAGAGAATCAATCTTTAATAGTAAGAAAAAATGATTTAGAAAAAAAGATTACAGAGTTGAATGAAGAATATTCTAAATTAGATTATGAAAAGTGCAAACATTCAGTAGAAAGATTTATGAGTATGGATAATCCAACAAATAATGTAATAAGTAGGCTAGTTAAAAAAATAACGGTAAGTGAAAATAAAGAAATAGAAATTTATTTTAATTATAAAGAATTTGTTGCTTTATAGCAATTATTTTTATACTAAAAAAGTTCCCCTAAATAGTTGTGACCTTAAAAATTGTTCCCCAAAAAAGTTGTGTGGGGTGTTACGCTCCCATTCCTTAGCTATGGTGGTTCTTCATTGCTAGTTAGTATTA
>JAVXDN010000092.1:0-1849 GCA_036658935.1 Bacilli bacterium
ATTATTAGCTCTCATAAACTCTCCTTATATTTAATATTTTCACATTTATATTTTATCATACTACTTTTCTTCTTTAAAGAATATTAAAACTTGTTATTTAAATATATTTCTTGTTATTTTATTCCCTTAAATGATATTATGTTTAATATTATAGATTTTAAATGGAGGAGTATTATGGATTATGATGTTATTGTTATTGGTTCTGGTCTTGGTGGTTTAACTGCTGCTAGTAGACTTGCTGTACTTGGTCATAGTGTTGGTGTATTTGAAGAACATTTTATACCTGGAGGTTATGCTACTAACTTTAAGAGAAAAAATTATAACTTTGATGTATCTTTACATGGCATAGGTGGACTCGAAGAAGGCGGAAATATACATAATATTTTATCCGCATGTAATGTTATAGATAAAATTACGCCACTAAAAAACTCAGAAGCTTATTCTGTTATGTGGGATGAAAAATTAACAACAGTTCCTAATAATAAACAAGAATATAAAGAACTTTTAATAAGCAAATTTCCACTAGAAGAAAAAGGAATTCATAATTTATTTATGGCTATAGATAGATTTGATGATGGATTTTCTCGCTTTATATTACAAAGCGATTCTTCTATTTTTAATAAATTACATAAAAATGTTTTACTATTTATTAAGTGGTCAGGTAAAACAACTTATGAAGTTATAAATAAATACGTTAAAGATGAAAAATTTATTAGGTTCTTTACTACCTTATGGACATACTATGGATTACCACCTGCAGAATTGAGTGCTATATACTTCTTTATACCTTGGATATCTTATCACTCACATGGCAAATATTATATTAAAGGTGGGGCTCAAGAATTATCAAATAGCTTTGTTAATGTAATTGAGAACAATGGTGGTAAAGTTCATTTAAAATCACCTGTTGAAAATATTCTTTATGAAAATAATAAGGTAACTGGAATTAAACTTAAAAACGGAGATGAATTTAAATGTAATTGGGTTATCTCTAACGCTAATCCTATTTCTACTTATAAAATGCTTCCTAAAGAATCATTAAGTAAAAAAGAAGAGGATAAAATACTTAACTCTCAAGTAGGTTGTACACTTTCTCAACTTTATATTGGTTTAGACTGCAATCCAAGTAAACTTGGTGTTCCTAATGATGAAGTCTTTTTCTTTGGTGGTAATTCACATGAAGAAGATTATAATTTAGCTATTAATAACAAATATGATAAATCCGGATTTCTATTAACTAATTATAATAGTATGGATAAAAGCCTAAACTCTCCTGATAATGGTGTTTTAACTATGACTTATATTGATAACTATAATTATTGGTCTATTAATAAGGAATCTTATAAATCTCAAAAAACTGAAGTTAAAGAAGCTATGATATCACGACTTGAAAATTATTACCCTGGCATTTCAAATCATATAGTTATTGCTGAACTTGGTACCCCTAAAACTATGGAAAGATACACTAAGAATCCACTTGGAGCTGTATATGGATATGGACAATCAGTTAATCAAGCTGGAAGACATAGACTAACTAAAAAAACTTCTATACCTAATTTAAGTTTTGTAGGAGCATGGGCTAATCCCGGTGGTGGATATGAAGGTTCCATATCTGGTGGAATAGTTGAAGCTCATAGAGTTAATAAAAATATAAATACTATTTAATTTAAAAAGGAAGCAACATATTTTTACTACTATGTTGCTTCCTTAATATTATTTTCTTAATATTATTTTCTTAATCTTTTTCTAATACATATAGTCATAATCCAAATAGCTCCAAATAGAACAATTATGTCTCCTACTACTGAATATATAGTTCTATCTGATATCATACTTACTTTTGAATTTA
>JAVXDN010000093.1:0-1760 GCA_036658935.1 Bacilli bacterium
TTCTTTTATATAAACAGCTTCTTTTTGATATTTATCTAATCTTACTTCCATTAAAATCTCCTTGAATTAAGCACTCTGTTTTAATATTAATACAATGCTTATAACTATTCCAATTTATTAGCTATTTATATTGTAATAATTTATATAAAAATTAACAACAGTTTTATATATTTACATAAGTAATTTATATTTTACCTATTTAATTATTTTAAAATATAATAAAAAGTAGTGTACCTCCAATAGAAATACACTACTTTTTTAATAGCTACTAGTTTTCTTTAAAAAATCATATTCTCCACGTTTTTCTTCTGAGTATACAAACTCTTCATTTATAACCTCTTTATAAGCAACTTTAGGTTCATCTAAAACTTCCGTAAAAATACAAATTCCATCTTCTGAACTCATTGCCTTCATCGGACACTCATCATAGCAACTAAAACTTTCTTTTTTTATTGACCAAAATGGACACTTACTCATAAAACTCCCCCCAATCCCCATTGAAAACGAAATCATAACTGTATTATAATATAACTTCTAATAAAAATAAAGCTTTTTATTAATACTAGTTTATTTATTAATAGTTTCAAATTTTGAGCACCACTCAATCGATTCTAAGTATATAGCTCCAATTCTATCAACATCCACTTTAAGAGTACTTGCTATACTTTGAACCTTTTCCGTATCCATATTTTCATAAGCAATTACTAAATCTAATATTTCTTTATAAATATTATTTTTTCCAAGCAAAGCTTCTTTTACTTTCTTATTAATAGGCAACTCATCTACAACATCATCTACTGATTTTTTCATTAAGATATCAATATCAGAAAATAACCCTACCATAAACCCTAAATTACTGTCATTACCTACTTTAATCCCTGAGATTAACTCACACATTCTTGCTCTAATAATTGTATTATTTGAATATTCTTCTCCTATAGTAGAATTCATTTTTGAAATAGAAATTATAGATAGCCATTTCCTTAACTCTTCTCTTCCTACAAGCATTACAGCATACTTTATAGATGAAACCTCTTGTATAAAATTAAAATATGCGGAGTTTATAAATTTTAGAAATTTATAAGTCAACCCTACATCCGATTTAATTAATTGTTCCATTGTATTAATATCAAAGTCTTCTTTTAATAATTCTACTATTCCACTGAATATTGTGCTATTTTTAGTGGAAATGTCCTCACTTTTTAATACTATTGGTTTACTAAAATAATATCCTTGAAAATAATCGAATCCTAAATCATTAGCTTCATTAAACTCACTTTCTGACTCTATTTTTTCTGCTAATATTTTAATATTAGTTCCTTTGATCTTATTTGAAATTTTAAACCGTTCATATTTACTTGCTAATTTATAGTCTATTTTAACTATATCAACAACGTCTAAAAAGCCCTCTATTTGACTATATGTACTTATATCATCCAAAGCTATAGAATATCCCTTTCTTTTTAGAGCTATTAAGTTTGAAATTATTTCTTTTGTAGGCATTACAGTTTCTAAAACTTCAATTATTACTTTTTCATTTGGTAGTAAAGTAGCAATATTATCATTTATAGCTTCTTCTGGAAAGTTTATAAATGCCATCTTATTATTTGTTAATTTATCTAACCCAAAAGATGATATATTTTGAATAACTTTATATGTAGCCTCCTCCGGCTTTTCATTTTCATCAAATACATTTTCTAACGAGTTTCTATATAGAATCTCATATGCTACTATTTTTCTATTCTTATTATAAATCGCCT
>JAVXDN010000094.1:0-1756 GCA_036658935.1 Bacilli bacterium
GATACATTACTATCAATAACTTTAGATGATAATAAAAAGCTTAAAAGTGAACTTAATAATATTAAAAGTATAGTAGAAACTAAGGAAACCCTTGTTAAAGAGTATGTTAGTAAGATAGATACATTATCATCATTAGTTACTGAGTATAGTATATATAAAGATTTGATAGAAGAAGTTAAAGTTGACTTAGATATTGAAAAGAAATCAAATGATTCTTTATCATATGAAAATAGAAATATAAGTTTAGAAAATGATAGTCTAGGAAAACAAAAAGATATCTTAGAAGATAGAATTAATGAGTATAAAGATAATATAAAAACTATGAAGGAAGAGCATAAGCAAGATATTGTTGAGCTAAAAGCTGAAAAGGAAAATATAATTAGTGATAACAGAAAGATTATCGAAGATATACATGCAAAATATAGTAAGGAAATTAATGATATAAAAGAGGATAATGATAAGACTATAATTGGGTTAAAAGATGATTATAAGAATGAGATTAAAGATATAGAAAGAAGATTACAAGAAAAAATGCAAATAGAAATAGATAAGGTAATGATTAAGTATGAAAAGTTACTACTTGAAAGTGATACCAAATTTGAAGTTAAAGATAATAATAAAAGTAAATAAGATTTAATATTAAGCATAGGAGATTTTCCTATGCTTTTCTCATTGTGTATTAAAAAATCGTAAATTAAAGAATTATTAAAATGCAAATAATTAGTTTTGTGAATATCACCAAAAATTACTTGTATAAAATCTTATTTATGGATTATATAATAGAATTTTGACTACGATTTTGGAGGAATAGAAATTGAAGAATTTACTTAATGGATTTATTTTAGTTGCTAAATTAGGATTTAATTATATATGGAATAATGCAAGTATTAAATTTATTCTATTATGGGGTAGTATAGGCTTATATATAGGAATAAGTAGAACAATAAATAACTTTAGGTTAGATGAATCATTAATTATAAATATATTAATTCCTATAACTTTCTTTATAACAATGTCTTTTGCAAATCATATTCTAAGAGTATGGAGGAGGTATGTACCTAAGCAAGAATATTATAGAGATGTTTACAAAAAAACAGGGGGTGTATTCTTAGGATTTTATTATGGATATCCAATTGAAACTTCTAAAAAAAGAAAGTACATGGGTCGTGAGAAGTACACACCTTGGTTTATAATTTTAATAGTTGCAGTTACTATTAGTATAGCAATTTTATATAGCGTTATTATAGCCCCAATATACTTATTATTAGTTGGATATGGAGTAAAGGTAGGTAAGGTTAAGACAGCATAAGGTAAGTAGAGAAGTTTACTTAAAAAATGATAATAAACTCAAAGAAAGACTACCCAACCAAAAGTAGTCTTTCTCTTTTTTATGCCCACAGTTTCAGGTAAATATTTTAATGATTTAATTAATTATATTACTTTAATAGATAGAGTATAACCATTTAAGTACATTAGATATTTTAAATTTCCTGTTATGGAATTAATTTATCATTGAAGGTAAAAAAATAATAGAATAAAATATAGAAGTATAATTTAATATATTTAATAAATAACCAAGTCATATATATGGCTGTGGTGGTAATTAATAAATGATATAGATAACCTTGTAAGGCTTTTTTTAGAGCTTTATGAGGTTTTTTTATTTTCAAGAAAAAGATAACAGTACAAAAAGATAACAAGAAAGAGGTAATTAACAAATGAAGAATGAAATTTTAAGAGAAACAATCACTAAGTA
>JAVXDN010000095.1:0-1735 GCA_036658935.1 Bacilli bacterium
GATTTAATTTTTCATTAGCTTTTAAAAAACCAAAACGAAACATATCTTGTTGAAGTAATGTATTAGTATTTGATGAAATCTTAATTTTTACTTTAAAATCTTCATGATCAATATATTTTTCTCTTTTAACCATTGAAGCTCCACCTCCTATATATTACTTAAGTTTAATTAGATTTTACCATATTTTAATATTCTTATTTATATTATTTTAACCTTTTAATGGCAAAGAAGTGATAAAACATCACAACAAAAAGCTATTTTTCACTTTTTCTACCATATTTTCGCTTTTGTTGCTTTTAGTTTGCTAGCTCATAATTATTTATACAAATAATGTAAAAGAATGTATAGAGCTATGTAAAAATAGATCTGTTTTTTTAAAGAGAACAAATCAAAGAAGAGTATTTTAAATATTCTACTATAGTAAAACTTCTAGATTATGTATCATTTAAACATAAGGTTACATTAAATGAACTAATTAATCTTAAAGTAATTACAAATGGTGAAGGTCCAAGACCATTTGATAGTCTTAGTAAAGAACAATATGAAAGTATTTATAAATTAGGTATGGAGGTAAAAGAATGAAAGAGAAAATATTAATATCTATTAATCCAGAACATGTGAAGAATATAATTAATGGAACTAAAAAATATGAGTACCGTAAGTTAGCAGCAAAACAACATATTTCTTCTATTATAATTTATGAAACTACTCCTTTAAAAAGAATAGTAGCTGAAGTAGAAGTAATAGATATATTAATGCTTTCTCCTACAGAGTTATGGAAAGAAACCTCTACTTTATCTGGTGTTAGTAAAGAATTCTTTTATGAATATTTTAAAAATCGTAAAGTTGCCTTTGCTTATAAGTTAGGCAAAGTAAAAGTATATAAAAAACCAAAACTGTTAACAGATTATGGACTAAAGGCTGCTCCTCAATCATTTGTTTATATATAAGTATATAAACTATATAATACGTTTTTTATCAAGCTTACACACAAAACAATACATATTTTGCTATCTTTTTTAACTTTTAGCAGGACACTTAATAATTTATGGTATAATGAATAAAATATTTAATCTATTATAGGAGAAAAAAATATGTCAATTATTAAGTGTCCTGAGTGTGGTAAAGAAATAAGCACTAGTGCTACAACTTGTCCTCATTGTGGTTATCCTTTAACTACACCTACTACAGTTGTTATAAATAACACAATAGCTAATGCTGACTGGGTTAAAAAATGGAAAAATAAAGCTCTTAGTATTAAGATAATAACAGGAATAATAGCTGCTTTATTTTTAGCATTTTTAGCTACTAGTATTGTTTTTTATATTCTTAATAGCGGAAATAGTTTTAATGATAGCTTTGTTTCTAATGTTTCATCTAAGTTCTTATACTTTTCCTTAATTGGAGTATCTGCTATGGGAACATTAATTACAGTAGCATTATTTATTACTTCTTTAATAAGAGTAAGAGTAAAAGTAAAAGAATATGATGGTTCTATTATATGTGTTTATACTGGTGGTATTAATAACTATTTATTAATAGATAATGTTGAACAATATAGCTGTGGACCATATAGATATGTTGGATATCTATATGGAAGTCTTCCTAATAGCAAACGTAAAGTAACAGTAACAATTAAGATAAGTGATATGACAATTGCTATTAGTGATCCTAGTGATACTGACGTTATTATTTAGTAAAGTAAAAGAAAAAGAACAATAAAAGCTTTATGATA
>JAVXDN010000096.1:0-1708 GCA_036658935.1 Bacilli bacterium
ATTGTTGACTTTGGTATGCCATACTCGCTATGTAATATTGCTAATGATTTTCCTAATTTGTATAATCAATATAAATCCATATTTTTCATATTACCAATACTTATCCATATTTTCCTTATGCTTTATATCCTCTTGCTCATCTAATTTATATTCAACAATCTTATTATCCAAAGTCACTTTAAAAAACTTATATGAAGTAGCTTTAATTATATCTACGTCATCCCTATCAAGGATTATCATAACAGCATCATTAAAAGCTCTTTCCATATATACATTTTTGAAATCAATTCCTTTAAAATCAAGTCTAAAACTCCTTAAAGTACCTTTAGTAA
This sequence comes from Bacilli bacterium, assembly GCA_036658935.1. Taxonomy (GTDB): domain Bacteria; phylum Bacillota_I; class Bacilli_A; order RF39; family UBA660; genus JAVXDN01. The sequence continues at coordinate 333 of JAVXDN010000096.1, forward strand.
ATAATGTTTCATCGGGAACGAATGGCCCGTAGTCACTCGCTTTTACATTAGATAACTGCTCTTTTTCAATAGTATATTTAGCTTTAAAAAGTCCCTCTTCTTTAGTATGATAATCAATATTACAAGAAGAAATCGTAGCATCTGCAAGGGATACACTTGATATTTCAGTAACAACATCATCCTTTGTAAAATACTTTCTCTTGTCCAGATCTTTTACAATAAAATCAATAGAATCAATATTCCTACCTTTCTTATTCTCTTCATAGCTTATTTCAAAGTATCCTGTAGAGTTTAATTCCTCTATTGCAGGTATTAGCACCCTTTTTCTTAGTTCTGAATACTTTTGGTACTTATTTTCTAAAATTAAAAGTTCCCTAAGCTCACTCACCTTATAATTAATACTATCCTTTGAACTGCTCCATAGCCTAAGTAACTCATAAAACCTTTGTGCGTATGAGTTTTTTAAAGTTAACCAAATATTTAAATTTACAGGAGTATATCCTTCTTTCAAGTACTCATGTAATAATACATAGATACGTTCGGATGCCTCGATTCTAAAGCTATCTGTTTTACTAAAGTAATCCCAACCATTAATAAAACCGTAAGAACTCCAAACATAAGAACCATCATCCAAAGCAGTTTTTATACTTATATTTTTTTTCCTTAACGTTTCTAGCATAGCTTTTACACCATTTATGGATACATCATTTCTTCTTTTGATAAATTTTCCTAATTCATCTCTAGATATTTCACAACTTAGAACTCCCTTTTTTTCTCTTTGTAATTTATATAATATATAGATGAATAATCTATTTTCATTAAGTGTTATATTATATTTTGATTTAACTAAATCATTATGTTTCATTAAAATCTCATATTTTTCTTCCATATAAATCACCTCTAATGGTTATCTTACCATATTCATAATAAGGTGTACAAGTTTAATAGTTGTCTACTTTTCTTGTATCAATCTGTCTACTTTAAATATCAGTTTGTCTACCTATTGTATCAATCTGTCTACTTTGTTGTACCGATTTGTCTACTTTACGTATCAATATGTCTACCTACTGTATCAATTTGTCTACTTTATATCGATACACCCAAGTTATACCAATGCTTTCAGCCTCTCTAAATACTTTAAATACTTTAAATACTTTTTTTAAATACAGTAAATACTAGTAAAGGTCATTTTTCTGTACTAATCTATTCTTTGATCTACACATACTATTATGTGCAATCAACAACATTAAACACAGTAATGATATACAAACTATCGCTAGAAAAGAATATAGTAAATAATCAACATAAAGATTGCTTATTATACTTATAATAACTATGGTGTACATACATAAGGATAAATTCATACAAACCTTCTT
>JAVXDN010000097.1:0-1648 GCA_036658935.1 Bacilli bacterium
TTTGAGTTTCGGTTTTTTACATATTTTTAAACATAATTTCTTAAGATAATTAAGAATACAGATTATTATTACAAAAAATAGATCGATTTTTTAATTTCATTTATTTTCTTGTATACTAATGCAGGGCATTGTTAAATGTCCTTTTTTCACTATTTAATTAATATAATAATTACAATTTTAGTGAAAGTTGTTTATACTTATCTCTTTTTTCAATTTTTTGCCATTCTTTTAAACCTGTATGAGCATATGATAATATTTTGCTTATACCTTTTGATATTTGACTTAGCCATACTATAATCTTGTTTTTTAACGACCTACTCGCATAAATTATCTTCGTTACTAATAATTTTTTATCTAAGTTTTCTATTAATTTACTCATATATCCCATATGTATTGTTAATATCAAATTTAAATTATTCATTGACTTCAGGGTCCTCACTCTCATGTTTTCAAATTTGTATTCTTGCTTTTTAGCTCTGAAATATTCTTCAACTCTCCATCTACTAAAATATAATCTTACCACCTTAATAATATCTTCCTTAGAACAAATACTTCTATTTGTTAATAAAATTAAAGGCCGTTCTTCACTCAATCCATATACTATTACTAATTCATAATCTTTCTTATTACACGGTAACATTACCTTAGTATGAGATATAAAAACCTCGTGTCTTTCTTTGTCATCAAACCACAACTCCATTTTTATTTTACCTTTTCTTTTTAATGCTTCTTCATAACAATTTTTCTTTCTTCCTTTAAATAAAAATGTTCTATTATCATTCATTCTAATTACAAAATTATCGTTATTCTTATCTACATAATTAATTATCATATTGTTATCATAGCCTCTATCAAACACCATGTTGCATTTTCTTTTTAATACTTTTCTAACTTCATCTATACTTTTAATAGTATATTCGTTCATGCTCTTAAATCCTTCGCTTTTACATGAATATATTTCACTATATAAACTTATTGGCTGCTTTTCTTTTTCAGTTAGTACTACTGCTTCACATACATGATAGCCATTTACTATTTCTTTATTTATGCTTGATGAATCAATCACCCTATCTAAATCTTCAAACTTTTTTCCATATCTTTTAGCTATATCTGAATCATCAAATATAGCAGTTGCTTCTTCTGCAAATAAATCTCCTATTTCATTAATATAATTATTTTTAACTTGTTCTATTTCTTCTTGTTCTAATGCACTTAATCCATCACATAGTCTTTCTATTGTATTTTTAAGATTAATTTTTTCTTCTAATGATCTTGCTATATTAGATACCATGCAACTGTTACTTTTAGCTATTCCATATTCCATGTCCATAATAAGCTTCGCAGTACTTTTATTTAAATTATTTGACATTTTTTTAGCGAAATTAACAATATCTCTTTTCATTTCATATGTATTTGTAGTAAAATTAGTCATAGGGAAACACCTCCAATATTTTGTTTACTATGATTTGTATTTTATAACTTAATTATACTAAACTTTGAAGGTTTTTTCCTTATTATTCGGTTAAAAAAAAGCAAAACTTGGTTTACCTAAGCTTTGTTTTTCTTTGTTTATAATTTATACCGGAACTCAAATTATCTGAAGCTGAACGAAATGTTATCGAGGTTATGTGGAATACTAAAACCGAAA
>JAVXDN010000098.1:0-1627 GCA_036658935.1 Bacilli bacterium
GGCCTCCTAAAAGATACCCCACATATTTATAAAGAGCCATTTTTTAACGCACTATTTCTTTAATGTTGTTCTTACTTTACTTTCACTTATGTTTAATTTTCTTGCTATCGCTCTATTACTTAATCCAGTTAATTTAAATTCTATTATAACTGTTTTAAGAGCTTTTAATTCTTGTTGCTTATTAGTTAATCCATTTTCATTTCTTCTTTCTTTACACCTCTTGACATTATTTCTATCATATTTAACTCTAGTTCCTATAATAGTTTTTAAGTTTCTCTGTTCATCTTCTGTTATTCCTAATCTTTCTATTAGTGTTTCATTCTTATACCAGTAACCTTCTTTATCTCTCATACCTTTTGTAACTCTTTTTACTTCTCCAGCTCTTACACCTTGCTCATAGCTTATAAAACGCTCTATAGCCTTTGGTATGCATCTTAGTATAGCATTTACTTCCGTAGCATTCATTGGCTCATTAAACTTACTATTAAGCTCATTTACTTCACATGTCAATAATTCTGTATCTCTTATGTAGATACCTTTCCAATAAGCATAACAATGTAAAATCATATTTCTAAGACCTTTCACTTTATATTTCCTAAGCTCACATAATTCAAGTAGATCTTCTGCTCTGGTTATATGAAGGCTATAAGAATTATAAAAACTATTAGTTATTAATTTCTTATTTTCTCTATTAGCTTTTGCTATATACTTTTTATATTTATGACTTAAATATTCTTCTCTTAAATCATACATTGAATATTCTTTTTCACTATCTATCCATAATACTTTACATTCATCATTATTTTTACTATTAATTGTACTTGGTAATCTTAATACCCTTGCTCCATCTGTAGCCTTTATATCTGCACCATATACTTTTAATTTATGATATAGCATGTCCTCTATTTCTTGCCATGTATGTAATGCTCCATAAGGTGCATTCTTTATTCTCCAATATATATGTAATCCCCTACCACTATCAACTATCATTGTCGGTCTAGGTATTATGCCTAACTCTGCTAACTCAAATAATTGATAACTTGTATAATGTTTATCTCCTTCTAAATTATCCAAATCTAAAAATAAAGCTCTAAACTGCCTTATATTATTAACTTGTCTTTTAGGAATAAACATTGTGTTTGGAGCTATAAATATATCTTCTTCTCCTACAACTTCCTCAACAATCTCTTTTAACGCTGCATTATTTGTATTATATATTTTAACTTGCTTATCTTTATCAATTTTAATCAGATGAATATAGCCATCTGTACTTTCATCATATAAATGTTCACAATAATTTTGCATGAAAAAATCCTTCCCCCTTAATATTTATAGTGTTTTCTAAGGTAAAAGGCTCTTAAATCTATTTATTTATTTAAAACATATTGAAACTATCTTATAAATGTATTACAATATGCTTATAATTTAAATAAAAAAATAGACTTTTCCCTTAGGAAAAGAGCCTTATTTGTAAAATAGAGTTTTCGGCCGGCAAACTGAAGAACTCTATTTTTTTACCCTTAATTTATCTTAACTTATATTTATATTCTATTTTTATTTAATTTTAAACCTAAATAACAGTTATTTCAATTCTTTTCTACTTTTTATATTCTAATTATCAAATTTA
>JAVXDN010000099.1:0-1574 GCA_036658935.1 Bacilli bacterium
TATTTACTAAGTGAGGTGCAGTATCTCCTTTCGCACTTCTTATATATTTTGTACCTCCAGCTACAGGTTCATAAACTGTTCCATTTGCCCCTAAGTTAGTCACTAATGCATCTCTTAATATTATTGTTTTAACATTTACTGTCCTATTAACTGCACTACTTCCTCCTAAACTATCAGTTACGGTATATGTTAATGTGTATGTCCCTACTACATTTGAATTTATAAAACCTGATATTGATGCTGTTAATACTTGATTATTCCAATCCCTTCCTATATATCCTGCTTCACTATACGTTTCTCCTTGAAACATTTCATATGGATTATTTCCATATAATGAAATTGTTGGTAGATTTCTTACATTTACTGTTCTAGTAATTGAATTAACTCCTCCTAGACTATCTGTTACAGTATATGTTAGTGTATATGTTCCTACTTTTGTTGTATCTACATTTCCTGTTGTTGTAGAACTTAATGGTTTATTATCCCAATCTTTTCCTATTACTCCTTCATCTTTATAAGTAGCATTTAAAGGTATGTTTATTTCGTTACTTCCTTTTAAAGTAATACTTGGTATATCTCTTACAAAAACTGTTCTTGTCATTGTTGTTTCTGATTCTAAACTATCTATTACTTTATATGTAATAATATATTCCCCAACTGTATTTGTATTTACTGTTCCTGTTATAGTTGGTGTTAAAGATGTCTCTTTCCAATCTTTGGCTGTTGCTCCTAATTCTGTATATGTTTTTCCAACTGATATATTAGTTGGATTATTACCATTTAATTTAATTATTGGTTTATTCTTTATTCCTAAATTAGCATAAACATTTATTTTAATACTAAATACTTTATTATGATTTTCAGGAAGTGACATATCTACATCTTCACTTAACCACATTCTTAAACGAAAATCTCTTTTATAATTTTCTATTCCTTTTAGTATTACTTCATCAAATAAAGTTTTTCCTATTCTTTTATCTAATAATGTTTCTTTTAAAGTATTATATTTTACTACTTTATTATCAACATATGTTTTACCAACTGGGGCATCTTTTCCTAGTGTTACATCAGTTAAATATATTTTAACTTTATCTTCTGCTAATGTTGATTTATCTAACTTTGTAGCTACTATTTCATAATTAACTGCTGCTGCTTTAGTATTAGCTAAAATAGTAAAATTAAAGATATTATTATCTCCTATTAATGCCATACCATCAGCATCGCTTCTTGGCATTTCATTAGTTAAATTTATCCCATTACCTTTAGCAGTTGCATCAGAATAACTAAATGTAATTGTCCCTGCTGTTATTACATTAGCGGTTGTTCCTTCTCCTGCATAATTAAAGAAAGCAAATGATACTCCTATTACAAGTAATATTAAACTAAATACTCCAATTACCGATAAAATCATTTGCTTACTATTTTCATTTTTCATATATTATTTCTCCTTCTCATATTTAAAAATATAATCATATCTTTATTACCATTAAAAAAATGCACAATAAAAGAATAAACATATTAAATAAATTTAATATTGATTATTCTTTTTAATTTATAAGGCATAGTTAATTCAT
>JAVXDN010000100.1:0-1561 GCA_036658935.1 Bacilli bacterium
TTTTAGATTTTGAAAAGGCTTTAAAATATAGAGAGGATATAGAAAAGATAAAAAGTATAATACATAAAAGTGAAGCTATAAACTATATAAAGAGAAATAAAGCTATTTTACTTACTGTTAATATAGATGATATAAGTAAAAAGATATATATATTAAAAGGAATAAAAATTATTTATTCAAAGTTAGTAAAAACAGAAGAAATAAAAACTATTAGTTTGAAAAATGAAATAAAAAGGTATATAAATAAAGATTTACTTAGTAACACAATTGAAAATATAGGGTATGTAAAAAAAGAAGAGTTAGATATAGCTTATATAATATGCTCATACTTAAAATATAGTACGGATTGTGAGTATTTAGAAATAGATAATCTAGATCTAGACAAAGTATACATATAATAAATCAATTAAGAGATTGGAGAAAATTTATGGATTATGATATTATAGTAATAGGTTCTGAGGTTTGAGGATTGACAACAGCTTCTATGTTATCAATTCTTGGATGTAAAGTAGGTGTCTTTGAAGAACAAAATAATATACTATCTAAAGATTAAAAGAAATCCAAACTAGATTTTATTTGCACACTTTGATATAATAAAATAGTTTCAATGTATTATATTAATAAGTAGATTATTTAAATAAGATTATGGGCATGAATTAAATACTGAAAGTATCATAATGAAATAATAATAACCCTCTTTAGAAATAAGTATGTAGAAACTAATTTTAAAGAGGGTATTTTAGATAAACCATCTTAATAAAGGAGACGCTATGCAAAGAATAGAATTATTAGCACCAGCAGGTGATTTAGAAAGATTAAAAACCGCATTTATATATGGAGCGGATGCAGTATATATAGGTGGAGAAATATTTGGTATGAGATCTGCTGCTAAAAACTTTAACAAAGAAGATATGGCAGAAGGTGTAAGATTTGCACATGAAAGAGGTAAACAAGTATTTGTAACTGTAAACATAATACCTAGAAATGAAGAATTTGAGCAATTAGAAGCATACTTAAAGGAACTTGATGAAATAGGTGTAGATGCAGTTATAGTAAGTGATCCTGGAGTATTTAGTGTAGTTAGAAGAGTTTTACCTAACATGGAAATTCATATAAGTACTCAAGCTAGTACAACTAATGCTGGTTCAGCTACTTTTTGGTACAATCAAGGAGCTAAAAGAGTGGTTATGGCAAGAGAATTATCATTTGAAGAAATAAAGGAAATAAGAGAAAATTGTCCAGAAGATATGGATATAGAAGCTTTTATACATGGAGCTATGTGTATGTCATATTCAGGTAAATGTGTAATAAGTAATTACACTACAGGTAGAGATGCAAATAGAGGCGCGTGTGCACAATCATGTAGATGGAAATATACTTTAGTTGAAGAACAAGAAAATGGAGAATATGAAAAAGTATTAAATGATGTAGATGCAGAGTTTTTCTTTAATACAAAGGATATGTGTATGATAGAATACACTCCACAGATTATAGAAAGTGGAATTAATAGTTTTAAAATTGAAGGAAGAATGAAAACAGCTTACTATGTAGCAACTACAGT
>JAVXDN010000101.1:0-1505 GCA_036658935.1 Bacilli bacterium
CCTTCTTCTTTACCCTCTTGCTTATAATGTAGCTTTCTTATTTCCTCTATTGTCATTTTTAACACCCCACCCTTTTCTCTTTTATATTTTTCATATTTATTCTCTAACTCTTCATCTTGTATTAAAAATAAGTATTCTAAAAAATCTACTAATGCTTTTATTTGTTCATTATTTTTAACCTTATCGTAATCTGCCAGTTCTTCAGCTAACTTTATCTTCGCTTCATATATATTCTTATCACTTGGTTTTATCTCTAACAAACTCTTTGCCATTTTAAATACTAACCTCAATGGATTATCTTCACTTATTCTCTCAAGCTCTATCGCCTCAACATCTATAGTTTTAAAATTATACACTAATATATCTTTATCCATTTCAGGTATTTTATATACATAACTAGTATCCTTTCCTCGGCTACCTTTATACGTATATATTGCAGCTGCTATTATCTCTGACTTATCTTCACATTTATATCTAAATCTATCCCATATTCTATAGAAATATCTAAACATTCTTTCTCCAAATACTTCTTTGGAACTGCTATAGCTTTGCACTTCTACATGAATAAATAATAATTTACTTTCATCATTTTTCAATCTAACCTTTATTATCTTATCTGATATTACCTTTTCAGCACTATCTTTATCAAATATATCTTTTTGTATTTCTTTAAGTTCTAGATCTAGCGACTCTGCTCCATGTTCCCATTCTATTTCATTGAATATCTCAGGAAATAATAATTCTACTATCTCTATTTCAAAAGCTTCTAAAATCGACTTCCAAGCGGAGTCGAAATCGTGTTTTTTAATCAAATATACTCACGCTCCTTCTTTAATATATTACTTTTACTATGAATATATTATAACATTTCTAAATGAAAAAAGGTGTTATTTCGTATATGTGAACACGAAATAACACCTTCTCCACTAAGTCTTTATTCAAAATGTCATTATATATTATAGTCACTACCTACTTAATATATTCTCTTAAAATAAAATATATTCTCCACGATCATCTTTAAAGTATATTTTAGCATATCCTATTTTATTTATTCCTGAATACATTGTAAACTCATCTTTTATATCTAAAAAAGTAAGATACACCCTATTTAAAATAGTTTATGCATCTTACTTTTTAATTACTCTCTTGCCCATAAATTTTAGTTGTCCTTTTATTTTAATTAACTATATTATTAAAAGCTCTTAGTTATTGCAATCCCGCATCACAACTATAATAGTTGCCCACTACACATATACTAAGAGCTAATATTGTTTTATATAACTTCTTTTTATATGTCAATATATTTTGATTAATCTTATATTAATTTCTCAATAGACCTCATTACCTTTTTATGGGGTATGTGTAGCAATGGAACTAAATCGTCCATAAGATTCCGGTTTTATTTTAATTAATAGATTCATACTCTTTTACTCTTCTGTAAAATGTATTACTTTTTAGATTAAGAAGCTCCATTGCTTTAACAGCTGTAATTTTTCCATTCTTCC